>CACNWD010000003.1 GCA_902624085.1 uncultured Prochlorococcus sp. | reverse complement strand
TGATAATGATATATATAATAAGTGGTACTATACTAATTCAGGAATAAATCTAAATTATGATAATTTGCAATTAAATTTATTAAACCAAAATTTTGAAGAGGCTGATAGATTAACAAGTTCTTACCTAAGAAAGTTAGCTGGTAAAGTTGCAGAAAATAGAGGTTATGTTTTCTATAGCGAAGTCAAAGATATTCCTGGTGAAGATTTAGTTACAATAGACAGATTATGGAACATTTATTCTCAAGGTAAATTTGGATTTTCTAACCAAGCTAAATTACTGAAGTCTGTAGGAAAGAGATATGATTTACTTTGGCCAAAAATAGGTTGGAAGAAAGATGGTATTTGGACTAGGTATCCAACATCTTTTTGTTGGTCTTTAAAAGCACCTGATGGACATATGCCACTTGTAAATCAATTAAGAGGTGTTCGTCTAATGGACTCCATTCTTAGGCATCCATCTATAGCAAATAGACATGATAATTGCCTTTGATTAGTAATACTTAAATAAGTTAAAATAATAAAAAAGTGTATTGTTATGTCCTCTACTAAGGACACTTCGACTTTTGAATTTGAGTCATCTCTTCAGCTATCAGATTTTGTTGAAATTTTACTGGAACCTTTATATAAATATCAACATTTATATTTAATAAGATTGGGTTTACATGAAGCTTTAGTAAATGCTGTAAAGCATGGAAATAAGTTTGATTCTTCAAAAATTATCAAAGTAAAGCGAATTATAACCCCGCATTGGTGGGTTTGGATAATCCAGGATCAAGGTCAAGGTATGGTAAATGAGAAAAGAAAATTCACTTTACCAAAGAGTGCAGATTCTATAAGTGGAAGAGGATTATTTATAATAAACGAATGCTTTGATGACGTTAGATGGAGTCCTAAAGGTAATAAATTACAATTAGCTTTAAAAAGATGATTTTTTATGAGGGCAAGGAGCATCAACGTTAATTCCTTTTAACCACTTTAAACTCTCCTCTAAATAAGCTATTGAGTCTTTTTCATTGTTTCCAATAATTAATTGGCAAAGCGCAGATGCAATTAATTCAGCAGCTCTTTTATTTTTATTACCTTTAAATTTATGCCAATCATTATGATCTATTTTTAATCTTTCATTTAAATTCTTTACAGTTTCATTTATATCCTCTGGCCAGTTTTTCATAGAAATATTTTTTTTTATTTTATCGCAGACCAAACCTTTGTCATGAAAAAAGATTTAGAATGAATGTTGATAAAACCTACATCTTCCATCTTTGAATCTATATTGTCCTTAATATAGTCACAATAAAAAGGTTCATGAAAATTTTTATAAAAACCTTCCATAATACTTATGAAATTGGGAGAATCAATTATCTGTATTGAATCTGCAAGCACGAGTATTCCTCCGGGTTCAAGAACCCTAAAAAATTCTTTTAAAACTTTTTCCCTAACAGTTCTTGGGAGTTCATGAAATAAATAAACGCATGAAACACCTTGGAAGGAATTGTCTTGAAAGGGTAAATTTTCTGCATTACCTTTAATTAGCTCAATTAAATCTCCATCTAAATCTGAAATATGTCTACTAGCTTCCTTTAGATAAGAATCAGATAAATCAATACCTATTATCTTTTCTTTTGGAAATGCTCCTCTTAATTGCTTAAGTGTTCTTCCAGAGCCAGTAGCCACATCAAGAATTTTGATGGAACTATTTTTCCTATCACAAAAATTAAGTAAGCCCTCTTTAAGTGGTTTCAAAATTCTCCTTCTCATGGAGTTAGCAGAGCCATTAAAAAGAATATCTACCTGTAAATCGTAAATACTTGCTGAAAAGTCAGATAAATAACCATCAGTTTGATGATGGAAATTTCTTAAATAATATGTTGGATAATTATCTTTATCAATTGATTTTGGTAAATCATTAACTTTCTGATTTTTTCTTCTCTCCCAAGTATTTGGCATATCTAACCAGACTTTAGGATATTGAATTAAATATCTTAGCCAAGGTTCATCAAATAAAAGCTTTTGAGGATAAATGTTCTCTTCATAATCCTTCCAATCTTCTTCCCTCAATTCATCCATTGATTTTTGAATATCAATTAATAAATTTTTGTCTATATCGAAGCTTTTAAGGTCTTTATCTGGAGACATAAAATTCATTATTCTACTGCTAATCTCCTTGTGAGCTAAACCTGCAATACTCTTTCCTTGTTGAAGTGTTTTGTAAGCAATTTTTATAAGTGGATCTGTAGCCATTTTCATACTCTACTTACTATATTTCAACAAAAAAAAAATCTTTTTGAGAAGGATTTAAGAATTTCTCAAAAAGATTTATAAAATTTTATAAGTTTAATTAAATATTTTAAAAGAAATTAAGCATCATAATACATAAAAAATTCATGAGGATGTGGTCTTTGTCTAAGTTGCTGAACTTCTTCATATTTCATATCAATAAAGTTATCGATAAAGTCATTTGTAAAGACATCACCAGCTAATAAATAATCTTTATCTGCTTTCAAAGCATTGAGCGCATCATTTAGGGAAGAAGGGACAGTATTTATTTTTGAAAGTTCTTCTTGATTTAATTCAAAAAGATCAACGTCTACTCCATCTCCAGGATCAATTTGATTCTTAATTCCGTCAATACCAGCTAAAAGCATAACAGTAAATGATAAGTAAGGATTTGCCATGGCATCACCAGATCTAAATTCTAATCTTTTTGCTTTTGGACTAGGACCAGTTAGAGGAATCCTCACTGCAGCAGATCTATTACCCTCAGAATAAACAAGATTAACTGGGGCTTCGAACCCTGGAACTAATCTTTTATAACTATTTGTTGTTGGGTTTGTAAAGGCTAGAAATGATGGAGCATGTTTTAGAATGCCACCAATGTACCATCTTGCTGTTTGAGAAAGATTTGCATATGTGCCTTCACCAAAAAATAAAGGTTGATTATTTTTCCATAAACTCTGATGAACATGCATACCTGTTCCGTTATCGTTAAATACAGGTTTTGGCATAAATGTGGCAGTTTTTCCATATTTTTTAGCAACATTCCTTACAACATATTTATAAGTCATGACATTATCAGCTGCATTAATCAATGAAGAAAATTTCATGCCTAATTCATGCTGACCTGCCCCCGCAACTTCATGATGATGTTTTTCAATAGGTATACCTAATTGACCCATAAGGAGTAACATTTCTGATCTTATATCTTGAGCAGTATCATTTGGTGATACAGGAAAATATCCTTCTTTATATTGAATTTTATATCCTAAATTGCCTCCTTCTTCAGTTCTTCCAGTATTCCATGGTGCTTCGATAGTATCAACACTATAGAAACAACTACCTTCTTTCGAATCATATCTAACATCATCAAACAGGAAAAACTCTGGCTCAGGTCCAAAATATGCAGAGTCTGCAATAGATGTTGAATCTAGATATGAAAGTGCTTTTTGAGCAAGCGATCTTGGACATCTATCATAAGGTTCTCCACTTCTTGGCTCTTGAATAGAGCAAATCATACTAAGGGTTTTATGCTTATAAAATGGATCAATCCACGCTGTTGTAGCATCTGGAACCATCGACATATCTGAGGCATTAATAGCCTTCCACCCTCTGATAGATGAACCATCAAATGCAAGACCTTCAGAAAAGGAATCTTCTTCTATCATGTCTGAAGTAACAGTAAGATGCTGCCATTTTCCATGAATGTCTGTGAATTTTAAATCGATGAGTTCGATTCCTTCATCTTTTATTTGACTTAGTACATCTTGTGCAGATTTAGACATTAAAGTTTTTTTTATCTTTATTGAAATTAGTTAGTTAGAGAATCAAATTTTGTATCAACCGTAACTTTTTTAAACACTTGAGGCTTTGTTTTAGTATTTCAAGATTATTTATTAAATTAATATTTGTTTTAATTATTTAAATTCAATGCATTTTTTTTAATAAACATCGCTTAAGTATCTATCTTGGTTTAGCTTTAAGTTAATACTTAATTAATGAGTTTTGACAGAATCAAAGATTATCTACTCTTTAAGGAAAGAGAATCTTAATAATTATTCAAAAACATATGTCCCTTCTAGATTATTACTAGGACCAGGGCCCTCAAATGCACATCCTGAAGTATTAAAAGCACTATCTCTTAACCCTATTGGTCATTTAGATGATGCATACCTTGAATTAATGTCTGATGTACAAGAATTACTTAGATATGCTTGGCAATGCAATAACAGGGTATCACTCCCAATGAGCGGTACTGGAAGTGCAGCTATGGAAGCCTCTATTGCTAATTTTATAGAGGAGGGGGAAACGATTTTAATAGCAAAAAAAGGATATTTTGGAGACAGACTTGTCGATATGGCTTCACGTTATAAAGCAAACGTAGTAGTGATAGAAAAAGAATGGGGAGAGGCTTTTTCATTAGATGAAATAAGACTTGAAATTGAAAAAAATAAACCTTCTATTTTTGCAATAGTTCATGCAGAAACTTCAACAGGTGTTCTTCAACCACTAGATGGTATTGGCGAGATTTGTAGAAAGAATAATTGCTTGTTTTTAGTAGATGCAGTCACTTCACTTGGAGCTGTAAAACTTTTGGTTGATGATTGGAAAATTGATCTTGCGTATAGTTGTAGCCAAAAAGGATTAAGTTGTCCGCCAGGTTTAAGTCCATTTACTATGAATAATAGAGCTGAAGAAAAATTAAAAAAGAGAAAATCTAAAGTTCCTAATTGGTATTTAGATCTTTCATTATTAAATAAATATTGGGGTTCTGATCGTGTTTACCATCATACAGCACCAGTTAATATGAATTATGCAATTAGAGAGGGTTTAAGATTGATTGCTAATGAAGGTTTAGAAAATATTTGGGAAAGGCATTTAAGAAATTCAGAAAAACTTTGTGATGGATTAATTAAATTAGGCTTAGAATTGCACGTATCTGAAGAATTTAGATTACCGACACTTACAACAGTTAAAATACCTCCAGGAGTGGATGGTGATTTATTTAGAAATCATTTACTAAGTGAATATGGGATTGAAATTGGAAATGGGTTAGGTTCTCTTTCAGGGAAAATATGGAGAATTGGTCTCATGGGATATAATTCAACCGACAAAAATGTTGATAAGTTACTAAATTTGTTTGATACAGAATTAAAAAAATTTTCTATTTTTCGTTCCGCAGCTTTTTAAACCAATTTTTAATTAACAGACTAGACTCATGTTCCAATAATCCGTTTATAACTTCCATCTTATGATGAGCACTCTTGTGTTTTGATAAATCTATAGTTCCACCTAATCCACCTCTTTTAAAATCATTAGCTGAGAAAATTACTTTACCCATTCTAGATTGTATTATTGCTCCGGCACACATCTGACATGGCTCTAAATTTACTATCATCACACAATCATTAAATCTCCAGTCGTTTTTTATCCAGGCTGCTTGGCGTAAAGCAATTAATTCTGCATGACCTAATGGATCTTTATTTATTTCTCTTTTGTTACTTCCCCTTCCAATACACCTTCCATTTTGGTCTATTATTAATGCTGAGATTGGAAGTTCTCTTTCGCCAACAACTTGAGCTCTCCTAAGCACTACTTTCATCCATTTACTATATTTTAAATATGTGTTTTTCTCTTTTGTAATTGGATCTTTTAAATCTTTTACTAGTTCTTTCATGTTCATATTTTAAAACTTATCTGTTAAAAATTACATAAATGACTGAGAAAATTACCAACGATGAAATAAATTATTTTCCTTCTATTAGTGGAAATAATGATGAATTACTTTATCTTTTGAGAAAAACCTCGGAATTATTATGTAAATGGTATTCAGATACAAATAAGCGATCTCCTCTTCCAATAAATAATGAATTTAAAGTTACCTATCCTCTAAAAAACGGTTCTGATGTAAATGATCTTTTAAGTGAAATTGAAAAATTAATATATTCATCTTTTTGTCCTTCACACCCAGGTTCTCTCGCTCATTTAGATCCACCTCCTTTAACAATATCTATTATTGGAGATCTAATAGCCTCTGGCTTAAATAATAATTTATTAGCAGAAGAATTATCTCCAAGTATTTCAAAACTTGAGAATGATATATGTAAATGGTTATCTAAAAAGATTGGATTTGACGAAGATTCAGGCGGTATTGCGGCTAGTGGAGGTACTTTAAATAACCTAAATGCTCTCGTAACAGCTAAATATTCTTCTGGTTTAACATTTAATAATGAAGCTGTAATAATTACAAGTGAAGATGCTCATGTCTCTATTAAAAAATGTGCAAAAATCTTAGGTGTTGAAGATAAAAATATATTTATTGTTCATACAGATAAAAATGGATGCATGCATATTCCATCTTTTATGAAATTACTTAATTCCTTAATTGACAGTGGAAGAAAAATCTTTGCAGTAGTGGCAACTTTTGGTACAACTATTCGAGGGGCCTTAGACCCAATAAATGAGATAGGAAATATATGTAAGGAAAAAAAAATCTGGTTTCATATTGATGCTTCTATCGGAGGGGTTTTTTTACTAGCAAACAATAAATTTGATATTATTAAAAGTCTTACAGTAAGCAATGCTAATTCTATAACTATTAATCCGCAGAAATTGATTGGTATAGCAAAGACTTCTTCATTATTACTAGTATCAGATTTTGATACTTTAAAAAATACATTTCAGACTGGCCTCCCTTATATTGATTCCTCCGATGATGTAATTAATAGAGGAGAACTTGGTGTTCAAGGCTCTAGACCAGCCGAAATAATTAAACTTTGGCTTGGTTTAAGATTTTTAGGTATACAAGGAATTGAAAAGATATTAAAAGAGTCTCTTTTAAAAAAATCAATGTTTATTGAAAAATTAGATGAAAATAAATTTGAAATTTATAGTGGACCATTGCATATAGTATCTTTTTTACCAAAGAGAATGGATGTTGAAGAGTCAAATAATTGGACCCTGAAGGCAAAAAATTTATTGAATGAGAAAAATTATATGATTTCTAGACCGTTTTATAAAGGTAAATATTATCTTAGAGTTGTTTTTGGAAACTTTAATACTACAACTCTACATATCAAAGAACTAACTAATCTAATAAATAACTTTAATATATGAATAGACCGAAATTAATAGCCAAAATAACAGGTTTTATTTCAATAGTTATTTGTATAATTTATTTGCTTTTTATTAGCGTTTTTGATTTTCGCACCAATTTAAATAATTATTTAATCAATCAAAGTGAGAATATGGGGGTAATTGTTTCTTGTTTAAGGAATTTTCCTTTAAATTGATCTTTTGCAAAGCTTCTTTTAGGAAATCTTTTAGTATGTCTTCTCTTTTATTTATTTCATAAAGATTTTGAACTATTTCTTGAATACCACCATCCCCCCAACTTTGATTTTTTTCAAAATATTGTATAAATGCAAGGCCTACAAGTCTGATTATCCATGCAGCTGTGATTGATTGCACTGATTTTGTTATAAATCTTGTGGTGAAATTTGTTGATAATAAATTAGTAATGATATTCATTCCACCTCTCACAACTCCTAGTGTTGCTATAACCTTTACTATGGATTTTGTAAGTTCAATGGCTCTTTCTTTTGTTATATTTGCTCCATATATTTTTGAAATATCTATTACCATTTGAATATTTATTACACTTGTTGCCAATAAGTCTATACCAGGTAACGGAGTTATAAATATTACTCCACTTGTTATCCATGCATATCGATTAATTATTTTTTTTGATGATGTATTTCTTTGTTTATTAATTATATCTTTGCTTATTAAACCTAATTTATTACACTGAAAAAGTATATTGTCTGCTAATAATTCCTCACCATTTCTATCTAGAATATCGATTATTTCATTAAACAAATTATCTACAAGTACTTCTTTCTTTATAGGTTTGCTTCCGATACTGGCAATTGTCTGAGGTGATGCAACTGTAAATATTATTTTTGTATCTCTAGCAAATTCATTAATTAATTTATAGATATTTCTCTTTATACTTTCATTTTGGTTACTTGTACGCAAATCACACTTATTTAACGCAATAATGATTGATTTGCCTATCTTAGATAATTGCTTTATTAAATAGAGTTCATATTTATTTAAATCTTGATCAATAACAAAGATTATTAAATCTGATTTTGAAGCTTTTTTAATAGTTTTTACTTCTCTTCTTTCTCCTTCAATTGATGCTTCAAAAAGTCCAGGTGTATCAATAATATTAATATTTCTTTTTAGAAAAGGAATATTAACTTTATATATATTTGAATTTTTTGTTGTTCCAATAATAGGAGAAATTTCACCTACAATACTTTTAATTAACCCTCTTGCTAATGATGTTTTACCGCAGGATCCAGCTCCAAATAGAATTACATTATAGTCAGCAGTATTAAGTTGTTTCTCAATTTTAAATTTCTCATAATTAATCATCTCAACATTTACCTTATTTTCTATTCGATAAATAATCTCATTAATTCCCTTAAGAGTTTTCTTTGCTGCTATTACTTTACTATTTACGTTGTATGATTTTTTCTTGAAAATAGTTTTATATAGTATCTTTTTGAAAAGTCTCTTATTAGTTTTATAAAGGAATAATGTAATTCCAAGTAAAATTAATAAGAAATAAATATTAAATACACTTTTTATAATATTAGTTATCAAGTAGATAATTAATAAGGGTATTATATATTTATTATAGTTTTTAAGAAAATTATTCATCATATTTATTTTTATAACTAAAATAACTTATCGTTAAAATAATAACTCCTATATTAATAACTATATCTGCAATATTAAATACTGGAAAATCTATATATTTAATTTTTATAAAATCTATAACATAACCATTAATAATTCTGTCAATGCCATTACCAATACTACCAGCAAGTATGAATGACAAACCATATTTATTAATACGTTTATTCTCTCTTATGAAAATAAAATAAGATAATATAATTGTTGATATAACACTTATAAATGATAAGAATAATCTGTTACCAGAGAAAATATTAAATGCTGCCCCATAATTACGTAAAAACTCTATTGTAAATATTAATAAATCCTTTTCTAATAATTTATTTAAATTTAAATTTATGTAAATTTTACTAAATTGGTCTAAAGAGCAAAAAATAATAATTATAGCAAGATAATAAATTTTGTTGTTAAAATATTCTTTCATTTTTAAGTTTTAACTTATTTATTAGATTAATGATTAAATATACTGGAATTAAACTTATTATTTGAAATGGTATTTTATTCAATGAAAATAAACCAATATTGTACGGAATTAAGTCTGGTTTATTAAAAATTAATAATTGAAAAGTTAAATAAGAAATACCAGTAAAATGCATAATCATTAAACCTACTAATGAATATTTTATATATTTAATCAATGATAAATTATTTTTTTTATTTAATATATTGATGACACTTATTAATGGAAATATTCCTAATAAATATCCAAAATTAGGTGTCATTAAATATCCGAATGATCCTCCATCAAAAAATACTGGTAAAAAAAATAAACCAATTAATATATAAATAGCGTAAACTTTTTTTATAAATTCTCCTGAAAAAATAAGAGTTAAAAAAATAATTGTAGGAATTTGATAATTGGTTGGAATTTCTACAATTCTATAAATATTTTCAATAGAAGGTATGGGTATATTTATGGGAATCATCGTTGAAATTAGAATGCTCTGAAAAGAAACTATAAATTTATAAATATTCTTTTTATTGATCATAAATATTAAATACTTTATATGTCTATAAACTTCTTAATGCTACTATTGGGTCTAGTTTAGAAGCTCTTTTCGCTGGCAAAACACCAAAGATAAGACCAATAGAACCTGAAATTACCATTGTGGATAATGTTGTTGGTATCCCCACCGAAGCTGGCAGTGGTGTAATAATTCCTATTATGTAGACACCTGATAATCCTGTAACAGTACCGATAATCCCTCCTATAACCGAAAGTATTAAAGCCTCAAAAAGAAATTGAATTAATACATCGGACTGTTTCGCTCCAATGGCTTTTCTGAGCCCTATCTCTTCAGTCCTTTCACTTACTGAGACAAGCATTATATTCATTATCCCTATACCACCTACAATTAATGAAACAGCACCAATTCCTGCTAATAAGAAAGTTAGACCACTTGTAATGTTGGTTACTATATTTAATGCATCTTCTTGAGATCTCACTGCAAAATCATCATCTCTAAGTATTTTATGTCTTTGTCTTAGTAAATTTGTTATCTGAAATTTTGCCGCACTTGTTTTGTTTTTACTTATTGCTTCAACACTTATAAAGCTTAAACTAATTCCAAAGGTGGGATCTTTGCCAGTAATCCTATTTACCATTGTAGTTAAAGGAATATAGGCATTTTTGTCTTGATTACTCCCAAATACAGCACCTTTAGGTTCAAGTATTCCAATTATCTCGTATGAATGATCTTTTATTCTAATATTTTTTCCTAAAGCTATATCACCATTGAAAAATTCGTTTTTCAAATCAGGTCCTATAACTGCAACACTTCTAGAACCCTTTACATCATTTTGAGATATAAATCTTCCTTCATCTACTTCAAAACTTCTGACTTTTAAAAATTCTGGTGTAACTCCTGCAATTGAAATGCTTAAACTTTTTGAATTTGATTGGACAATCTCATTCGCAGAAATTTGTGGTGCAACTTTTTTTACGCTTGGAACTTGTTCTTCTATAGCATAAGCATCATCTAATACCAAGTTTTTTGGAAATGCTATACCTCTTCTTCTAGTATCATTATTGCCTGGAACAATAAATAAAACATTGGCACCCAAGTTACTTAATTGATTTTTAGCTAATGTTTGAGCACCTCTCCCTAGTCCTACTAGCGTTATTACTGATGCATTTCCAATAATTATCCCCAACATTGTTAAGGAACTTCTTAATTTATTAGAAACTAAAGTTTTTGCAGCCATTTTAAAGGCTTCTTTAAGTGAGATATTTCTAGACATATTTATATTTTTCTTCTAAATCGTGAGATCCTTCGATTTGACCTTTATAAATCACACCTTCATTTAATTGTAAAGTTATCAAATCTTCATCTTTTATATTCTTAATAACTGAATCAAGCTGACAAATTGTAGAAATATTAGAATCTATCTTTTTGTAAACTTCTAAACATTTTTCAAAGGATTCATCAGTTATTATTCCTGTAATTTGTTTTGAAAATGGTAAGAGCTCTAATAAACTTTTTTCAACTATAATTATTTCTCCAGGTGATACTAGAGATAAATCTTTTTCATTATTAATTACTCTCGCTTTTCCAGTAACAGCTGTTTCGCCAATAGATATCCCGCGAGCGATTACCTCTCTAACTAGGCCAACTTTAATTAAATCTGTCGAACCGCTAACACCAGTTAATGTTCCTGCTGTCTGTACGACTAAATCTCCCTGCTTAAGAATATTCATTTCTTGAGCTATCTGCATAGCTATACTAAAAATTTTTGCTGCTCTTTCTTGACTCTCTATTAATATTGGTGTCACTCCCCATGCAAGTTGCAATCTTCTTGCAACTGACTTTTCACTCGTAGTAGCGAGTATGGGAGTAGGAGGTCTAAATTTACTGACATTATGAGCTGTAGCTCCAGATTTTGTAAGAGGTATTATGGCAGCAGCATCTAGTTGCCTTGATATACTACTTACTGCTGCACTAATAGCATTAGGGATTGTACTTGGGAGGTGACTCTCAATAGCTTTTTGTGGATAATCTCTTTCAATCCTTCTAGCTATGGTTGCCATGGTTTTAACAGCTTCTATTGGATAATCACCCACAGCTGTTTCATTTGAAAGCATAACTGCATCAGTTCCATCAAGTATTGCATTAGCGACATCGCTAACTTCTGCCCTTGTCGGTCTAGGGCTTGATGCCATAGAGTCCAACATTTGTGTTGCGGTAATTATTGGTATACCAAGTGTATTAGCTTTTTTAATTAACTCTTTTTGTAATAATGGCACTTCTTCTGGTGGCATTTCAACTCCTAAATCACCTCTTGCAACCATTACTCCATCACATAAAGGTAAAACAGAGTCTATCTGATCAATTGCCTCAAATTTTTCAATTTTTGCTACCACTGGAGTTGAATAACCGTGCTCATTTATTAAATCTTTAATTTCATTTATATCAGATGGATTTCTTACAAAGCTTAATGCAATCCAATCAACTCCTGATTTTAATCCAAACTCTAAATCTTTTTTATCTTTGTCTGTAAGAGCTTTTACAGATAATTGCACATCTGGAAAGTTTACACCTTTATTATTTGAAAGCACTCCACCGACTGTGACTTTACAAATAAGTAGATTTTCTTTGTTATCAATTTTCTCTACAATCATTTCAACTCTTCCGTCATCAAGCAATATTCTTTTTCCTACAGAAACTTCTTTGGTTAATTTTTCATAAGTAACATTTGCAATTTTATTATTACATTCAACATTTTTTGAAGTTAAGGAAAATATATCACCTTTTTTTACTTTTACAGGGCCATCTTTAAATCTCCCTAAACGAATCTTTGGTCCTTGTAAATCCTGTAATATTCCAATGTGTAAATCTAGTTCCGTAGAAACTTTTCTGATGGTTTTAATCCTTTCGGCATGATCTTCATGATCTCCATGAGAAAAATTCAATCTAAAAGTCGTAACTCCAGCTTTAATAAGTTCAGTTATGACATATTCCGACTGAGTTGCAGGACCTATAGTTGCAACTATCTTTGTTCTTCTTTTTAAATCAACATTTGGCATATAAATTTTTCAAGAATAAGTTAAATTTATCATATTAAAAACTTAATTAATAAGCTATGGATTTTGATAATTATCAAAAAGAAGCAAGAAAAACTGCTATTTACCCTAATAAAGATAAAAATTTTATATACCCAACGCTAGGTTTAGTCGGTGAAAGTGGTGAAGTAGCTGAAAAGGTAAAAAAAATTTTGAGGGATAAAAATGGAATATTTGATAATGAATCCAAATTAGCTTTAAAGAAGGAACTTGGAGACGTTCTTTGGTATATATCAAATTTATGTGACGAATTAAATTTTTCTCTCAGTGATGTAGCTAAAGATAATTTAGAGAAATTAAAAAAAAGATTATCTAGAGGTAAAATTTCTGGTTCTGGAGATGATAGATAATTTAATAACTTACGAATAAGGGAGAGTATGCTAGACCAGTTATGAAATTCTCAACAACATTTAAGAGTAAAAAAGCTAAAATTGATGAAATATCAAAACCTCCTATGGGAGGAATGATCCCTCTAAATAGATTCAGGTAAGGATCTGTAATTGAGCATATAGCAGCAAGAATTCCATTACTCCAATCTATACTAGGGAACCAAGTAAGTAAAACTCTTACAATAAGAATGAAAGAGTATATTTGTAACGTTTGACCTAATACCGCAAAGATTTCTGTGATCATGTTAGTAATCTATATCAACTATATTAACATTTACTTTTTTGACTCGCCTATTTTTGAGATAAATTCATTACTTACAGCAAATGTTTGAAAAAACTTATCTGATAACGATAACCAATAGGACCTTCCATCTTTTTGCTTTCTTTTGTTAATAAATTTTTTTTCTATAAGTTCTTTAATATGATCATATGCACTTGAACCTCTAAGTATAATTAAATCAGATTGAAGTATTTTTTTCTTGATCGCAATAACAGCTAAAGTTCTTAGAACTGCTGTTTTTAATTCTGCAGGTAATAAATCCTCTACATATTCATTTAAAGAATGTTTAAGTTCCAATGAAATTAAAGAATTATTATTAATAATTTCTAAAGCTGAAGAAGGATGAGAATACTTAACAGAGAGTTGAATAATCGCTTCACTTACAGAATTTATATCAGAGTTTGTAAGTTCAGATATTGTTTTCTTTGACATTGGTTTACCTTTTAAATATAAAACAGCTTCAATTTTAGTCACCAATTTATGACATCTTTCATTATTCTTATCAGGAATTTTTTGATCGATATTTATTTTAAAATCTAAACTAAGATAACGTCTTATCTAATTTGATGCACCTAAAAATAATTTATATGTTTTATTATTTGATTCGTCCCAGTACTTATATCCTAAATCATTAACAAATTTATACCAATCTTCAATATGGTTTTGATTAATTAAGACTCCAATTACAATTCGGCCAACGTCCGCACCATGATTTCTATAGTGAAAAACACTTATACTCCAATCTGGTTTCATACTTTTTAAAAATTTCATTAAGGCACCAGGTCTTTCCGGGAATTCAAATCTGTACAATATTTCAATTAAATTATTTTTGTTTGAATTTGTAAATCCTGAGGGTAATCTTCCTCCTACCATATGTCTTAAGTGATTTTTTGATAATTCATCATTACTAATATCTATATATTTATATTTTGATTTATTGAATTCTTCAATTAACAATTCCTTGTCTTCTAATCCATTGACTTGCAATCCTATGAAAATTTGAGCATTTTGAGAATTGGACATTCTATAACTAAATTCAGTTAAATTTCTTTTTTTAAGTAATTTACATAGATCTATTAAACTTCCTGCTTTCTCTGGGATCTCTACGGCTAGCATTGCCTCTTTATATTCTCCTAATTCCGCTCTTTCCGCAACGAATCTGAGCCTTTCAAAGTTCATATTCGCACCACATGCTATTGCAACAAGATTTAGTTCAATATATTTTTCTTCAATTATGTCCTTTTTCATTCCAGCTATTGATAAAGCTCCAGCTGGCTCAAGTATTGATCTCGTCTCTTCAAACACATCCTTGATTGCGGCACAGATTTCATCGTTATTAACCGTAATTATTTTATCCACATATTTTTTAGTAATTTCAAATGTTAACTTACCAACTTTTTTTACAGCTACTCCATCGGCAAATAAACCTACATTATCTAGTTCAATTACTTTATTTTCTTTCAATGATTTTGACATAGCATCAGCATCTTCGGGCTCTACGCCTATAATTTTTGTTTTAGGCCATAAATTTTTTATGTAAGTTAATATTCCAGCTATCAATCCACCTCCACCTACAGCTACATAAATACAATCAGGAGGATCTTCTAACTGACTAATTATTTCAACTGCGATTGTACCTTGCCCAGCAATAACTTCTATATCATCAAAAGGATGAATAAACGTAAGATCTCTCTCTTTGCTAAGGCGTAGAGCTTCTAAGTATGATTCATCGTAATTTTCTCCAAATAATATGACCTCGGCTTGAAGTTCTTTAACGGCTTTAATTTTTACTAAGGGTGTTGTTATTGGCATTAAGATAGTTGCTTTAGATTTTAATTTGATTGCGCTAAGTGCAACTCCTTGAGCATGATTTCCAGCACTTGAGGTGATTACGCCTTTTTTCAATTTATCTCTACTAAGATTTCTCATCTTATTAAATGCTCCTCTTATCTTAAATGAGAAAACATCCTGCAAATCCTCTCTTTTTAGGAAAATATTATTATTAAATCTTTTACTTAAATTATTTGCTTTTTCTAGAGGAGTTTCTTTAGCTACCTCATAGACTTTAGCCTGGAGAATTTTCTGTAAATTTTCTTTCATATAATTATTTTTAGCATTAAATATTAATCTAATAAAACATTACATAATCTATTTTATAAAAAACACTCAAAATGGCCCTTCGCGTTTTAAATTATATATAGACTATTTTAAATAATGCTTTTAAGTGAGTTAAGTCACCCTAATCAGCTTCATGGCTTAACAGTATCACAACTTGAAGAAATTGCTTGTCAAATAAGAGAAAGACATTTGCAAGTAGTTTCTACAAGTGGTGGACATCTTGGACCAGGATTAGGAGTCGTCGAACTGACATTAGCTTTATATCAAACACTAGATCTTGATATTGATAAGGTCGTTTGGGATGTTGGCCATCAAGCATACCCTCATAAATTAATAACTGGACGTTTCAATGATTTTGATTCATTAAGACAGGAAAAAGGAATCGCAGGCTATCTAAAAAGAAGCGAAAGCGTATTTGATCATTTTGGAGCAGGTCATGCTAGTACATCTATCTCTGCTGCCTTGGGGATGGCACTAGCTAGAGATAAAAATGGAAGTGATTATAAATGTGTAGCAGTTATTGGGGATGGTGCTCTCACTGGCGGAATGGCCTTAGAAGCTATCAATCATGCAGGGACTCTTCCTAATACTCCATTTTTAGTTGTACTTAATGATAATGACATGTCAATCTCACCTCCAGTAGGTGCTTTGTCAACTTATTTAAATAAGGTAAGGTTAAGTCCCCCTCTTCAATTCTTATCGAATAGCGTACAAGAAAGTGTTAAGAATATACCAATTATTGGAAAAGATATTCCAGAAGAACTTAAAACAATTCAAGGTAGTGTTAGGAGATTGGCAGTGCCAAAAGTAGGGGCTGTATTTGAGGAATTAGGATTCACATATATGGGGCCAATTGATGGACATGATATATCTAATCTTATAAACACTTTCAATGCCGCTCATAGATTAAAAAAACCAGTTTTAGTACATGTAGTCACTACTAAAGGTAAAGGATATACTTACGCTGAGGCTGATCAGGTAGGTTATCATGCCCAATCTTCATTTGATCTAACAACTGGTAAATCTATTCCATCTAGTAAACCTAAACCAAGTAGTTATAGTAAAATTTTTGGTCAAACATTATTAAAAATATGTGAACAGGATAGTAAAGTTATTGGAATAACAGCAGCTATGGCAACTGGTACTGGTCTTGATATCTTACAGAAAAATATTCCAGAACAATATATTGATGTCGGCATTGCGGAACAACATGCTGTTACTCTTGCTGCTGGTATGTCCTGTGATGGCTTAAAACCTGTAGTAGCTATTTATAGTACTTTCCTACAAAGAGCTTTTGATCAACTTATCCATGATGTAGGTATTCAAAAATTACCTGTCTCTTTTGTTTTAGATAGAGCTGGCATAGTTGGCGCTGACGGCCCTACACATCAAGGTCAATATGACATTAGTTATATGAGGGCTATACCAAATTTTGTTTTGATGGCTCCAAAAGATGAAGCAGAACTTCAAAGGATGTTAATCACATCTATTAATCATAAAGGGCCAACAGCATTAAGAATACCTCGTGGATCAGGATTAGGAGTAGCTACTATGGATGAAGGTTGGGAGCCAATTGGAATTGGTAAAGGTGAAGTCATTAAAGAGGGAGATGATATTTTAATTCTTGCTTATGGCTCAATGGTTGCTTCAGCACTTGAGACATCAGAATTACTAAAAGAAAATGATGTAAACCCATGTGTTATAAATGCTAGATTTGTGAGGCCATTAGATAGTGAGCTCATTTTGCCTTTGGCAAAAAAAATAAAGAAAGTTGTAACTATGGAAGAAGGTACCATCATTGGTGGTTTTGGTTCGGCTATCGTAGAATTATTAAATGATAATGATATCCATATACCTGTTTTAAGGTTGGGTATACCAGACGTTTTAGTAGACCATGCATCTCCAGATCAAAGTAAAAGAAAATTAGGTTTGACTTCTGAACAAATGTCAGAAAAAATATTAAATAAATTTAAAAGGTAATATTAATACATTTCTAAAAAATAATTAAAGAACGCCTCTAGCTGCTAACCCTAAAATTGAACCTATTCCTAAAAGATGCCCTAAGCAATTAGCCCCAACGAAAGCACCATGACTTAACCCTCCAAAAAATTTTGCATTTGGCATGGCAAAGCCTTCATTTGGTTTCCTAATTGTTGCTCTTGCAATTGCATAAGCAAGTATATTGCAAGTAATCATTACAAGAGCACATTTTGGGGACCATTCAAATGTTGCTGGTGCAGATGCAGCTGCAAATAAAGTATTAATCATGATAAATTTTCAATAACACCATTCTGCATCATTTTGTGTTTAATTACGAAGAATTTGTATATTTCTTAAGAGTTTTTTACTTCAATTTTTTTAAGGAGATTTATAAATCCTAACAATATTATAAAATCTGTTATTGTTAAAAACGATTCTGCAAATCCATGAAATGAATCAATTTCAACAAGAGTTTTATTATATATAGTTAGGGAAATCACTGAAAATATAATTGTTATAAGGACAAATAGTAATGTTAATGTAAAGCCTATTTTTATTGTTTTACTTATATTAGGATTTTTATAAAGATAAAATAGAAAAATTGAGTAAGGGATAATCGAGATTATAAATATATAATTATTATCAATTACTGATAAATTATCAAATATTTCTTTTAAATATTTACTCATAATAACTTGAATTCTTATATAAATAAAATGAAGCTATCGCTAATGTTGAATTTCCTATTGTGGTGAAAATCCCTTGTAATGAAACTAAACCATATAATTGCATTGGATTATCATATATATGCCAAGTTATAGCGCACATTGCTCCTATAAGATTAGGAATCATTGCTAACCCAAGCCAAAAAAAATAAGTGTAATTTTTGTAGGAACTAATTTTATTAATAATAAATATTGCAACTATCCATTCTATGACACTTGATATATGAATAACCCAAGTAGTAAAAGATAATTCGTGCAAAATTTTATAAATTCTTTTCTAAAACTTTTAGTACTTCTTTGGCGTGATTAATAGGAGTAACACTTATCCATCTATAGATAATTCTTCCTTCTGGTGAAATTAAAAAAGTATTCCTATCTGAATAAGGTGGTATCCAAGATCCATATTTTTCACTTATTATTCCATTAGAATCAGATAATAAAGTGTAATTTATAGCCTTTGAATTACAAAAACTATCATGAGATTCTTCATTATCAGCGCTTATACCCACAATATCTGCATTGTATTTGGAAAATTTATTCTTAAGATCCGTAAAGCCTTTTGCTTCAATAGTACAAGCTGTTGTGAAATCTTTAGGATAAAAGTATAATACTAGCCATTTATCTCTAAAATCTATTAAATCCCATTTGGTTTTATTTTTTAATTTAGTATTAACACCATTAAGAGAAAAATCTGGAGCTAAATCTCCAATCTCTGGAGCAAAATCAAATGCGTATGATTTTTGATGATAAATAAAAATTGAGAAAAGTAATATTAAACTTAAAAAAAACTTTCTCATGTTTATTTAGAATCTGCTTAGATCCACACCATGTGATTTAGCGAATTTGTTTAATCCAACTTTTTGAATGGATTTTAGTGCCTTTGTACTGATTCTTAGCGTCACCCATTTATTTCCTTCTTGCCACCATAATCTTCTTTTTTGTAAATTAACATGTTGTAATTTCTTTGTCCTAATATGAGAATGACTAACAGCCATACCATTATTGGCTTTTGCACCAGTAAGTTCGCAAACTCTAGACATATTTCTACTAAATAATTAATTAAATCCTATCATATTGAGTTTTAATTTGAATTTAATAACTCTGTTAATAATTTGGCATTATTTAGTTGTAAATCTATGATTTGCTTTTGATCTAACCCTCCTACAGTTAGCTTTGCCATCGAATAAATATGATTTGCTATCCTTCCTGTTAGAGAACTTTCCTCAGAAACTTTTTCATTTAAGATTATTTTTTTATCTGAAAATTTAATTAAGCCATTTATTAAAGGATGGTCTTTATTGACTAAAAGGACATGATATTCAGGCAAACCAGGAATCTTTTGTTCCATATATGCTCCCATATCATTTATTCTTCTCATTTGTTCTGGGAGTAAAATTAATGCGGGCGGAGCATCATTATTCTTAAGTGATTGAACCTTGACTGTAACCTTTTCATTATCCAGTGCTTTCGTAATAATCTCTTTTATATTCTCCGTATTTGATTTTCCGTCTTTATCAACAATTTCAGGTGAATCTTTCTCTAAATCATCGTTTATTTCTGAATCAACTCTTTGAAATTTATATTTTTCATTTTGACTCTCTAACCAAGGAATAAATTGTGCATCTATTAAGGGGTCAGCTTTAATAACCTCTCTGTTGTTAGATAGCCACAAATTTAAAGCATTCGATTGAGAAATTTCATCTGTGCAATAAATAATTTTATTATCGTCATTTGTATTATTTCTATTGGAATAATTTTCTAATGTTGTAAAGAATTTATCATTGAACTTTATTAAAAATTTGTTTTCTAATTCTTTTTCTTTCAATAAATCTAAACCTAATTTTGTCTCAAAAATTATGCTGTTTTGAGCAAGTTCAGAAAACTTTTCATCTTCCATTACACCAATTTTTACAAATGCAGAAATTGAATCCCAAATTTCTGCATAAAATTCAGGATTATTTTTCAATAAATCTTTCAATTTATTAGCAATCTTTTTAGAAATAAAAGAAGAAATTGATCTTACTTTTCTATCTGTTTGAAGTGCGCTTCTACTAACGTTTAGTGGGATATCAGTTGAGTCAATTACACCTCTTAAAGGTAATAGGTATCTAGGAACAATTTCTTTAATCGAATCACTTACGAAAACTTGATTACAATACAACTTTATTTCTCCCTTCTCCCAATCTGCCCTCCCAGAAAGTTTTGGAAAATATAGTATACCTTGGATATTATATGGAAAATCAGTATTTAGATGAATCCAAAGTAATGGTTCTCCTTGGTAAGGATATAAATATTTATATAGTTCAATATAGTCTTCATCCTTAATCTCACTTGGATTCTTTCTCCATAGTGGATTTTTTTTGTTAATGCATTCACCCTCTAATAAAACATCTATTGGCATAAAGTCACAATATTTTTTTATTAGAGATTTAATTCGAGCTGGTTCAATAAATTCTTTCTCTTCTTCTAATAAATGTAATATTACATCAGTACCTATTTCATCCCTTTCACTATCTTCTAGTACAAAACTTGGTGAACCGTCGCATGACCATTTAAATGCTTTACTAACTCCTATTGCTGATTTGGTAATGATTTCAACTTTTTCAGAAACCATAAAACTGGAGTAAAAACCTAAGCCAAAATGGCCTATAAATTCATCATTATCTTTTTTATATTTTTCAAGAAACTCTTCTGCACTTGAGAAAGCAACTTGATTAATATATTTTTTAATCTCCTCATCATTCATACCAATTCCATTATCTGAAATAGTAAGAGTATTTTTTTCTCTATCTAATGTAATTTTGACTTGAGGTGATTCACAATTATCACAGTCTCCAGCAAAGGAGGCCATTCTCCTTTTGCTTATGGCATCAATTGAATTACTAACAAGTTCTCTTAGGAATATTTCATGATCGGAATAAACAGCTTTTTTGATAATTGGAAAAATATTTTCAGTATTTATTCGAATCTTACCTTTTTGCATTTATTTTGGAATAGAAAAGCAATTTCATTTTATTTCTTTAAAACCTCTTATTCAAGTTTTGTTAGGAGTATTGTCCGTACAACATAAATAACAATAAATATGTTTATTAATAATTATTTAAAAAACAAAAAATATTATTTTTGAGAAATTATTTATATGTAATAAGTATTAATAATATTTTATATCTAAAGTTTTTTAATATTATTTAATCCATTTAATTTCAGAGCAATTATTTTCCTTCATAAGGTTCTTTGATAGTGAAATATCTTTACAAGGGTTTATCTCTAAAATTGTAATGATACCTTTTTCATGTAATTTTTTTTGTTCCTCGATTGCTAGTGGTAAATCTTCTTTTTTTTGATAAAGTAATAATATTTTTTCATTAGTATTATTTTCCTCTTTAATAATTTTTCTTAAATTATCTATAGAAATACTAAATCCTAAACCATTTGGCACATTTTCTTTTGAATTGAAGAATCTAACTAACTCATCATATCTTCCTCCTTTTGCAATGATAGATTTTTCACCATTTCTTACACTTATCATTTGAAAAACTATTCCTTCATATAAATTTAAATGTGGTTGAAAAGTAGGATCTAATTGAATCCTAATTTGGTATTTATTTGCAATTGGTTGAATAGTATTAAATAGATATCGCAAATCATCTAATACTTTACTATTTCCAAATAAATTTGATAATTTATCTATTACATTATTTGGATCACCTCTTGTATAAAGAAGATCATTGAGAAGATCTTTATCTTGCTGTGTAATATGAAGTTTATTTAAGTTATCTTGATCTAAATTAATCATGCTTTTCTTTATTTCTTCGTAATTATTATTTTTATATTTATTAAGTATTAAATCCATTATTGTAGTACTACTTACAAGAAAAATTAGATTGCAATTTTCTTTTAATTTTAGTTTATTAATTGAATCAAAAAGTATATTAATAACTTCTATTTCAGGAAATTCAGTATCATATCCAATTAGTTCAATTCCACTTTGTATCCTCTCATTAAACCTTTGAGAATTTTTAACACCATCCTTTTTCTCAAATATTATTCCATTATTCCATAGTCTAATAGGTCTTTTTTTATTTATTAATCTTGTAGATATTAGTTTTACTATAGAGGTTGTCATTTCAGGTCTAAGACATAATGACTTATTACTAACCAAAGTAACTAATTCATCCTGATTAATAACTCCACTTGTTTTTAAAATATCAATATTATTTATCATTGAAGGAGCGATTTTCTCATAACCCCATAATTTATAAACTTTATTTAATGTATTAACTATTTGTGAATTCTTTCTTACATCTAGTAAATTAAATTCCTTGATATCGTTCATTTTATTATTGATTTAGGTATACAAATTATTTTTAAAAGGAGTAACTTTTGATAGCTGATCTATAAGTTCAATATTAATCTTAGGACTACAAGCTAAAATTCTCCCGGAATATAGATCTAGTTCTCCATTTGGATAATTAGAAATAAATCCACCTGCTTCATGAACAATAATAGCACCAGCGGCAATATCCCATATCTGTAGTCCTCTTTCCCAAAATCCATCAACCTTGCCACTAGCAACAAATGCGAGATCTACTGCCGCTGCTCCACCCCTTCTTACACCTCTTGTTTTATGAGTAAGCCAGCAAAACTCTGCATAATTATTATTTTCAGTTTCAAACCTGTCATAAGCGAAACCTGTTACTAATAAACTTTCAGCTAAATTAATTGGGTTTGAAACTTTGATTATCTCATTATTGCAATAAGCCCCTTTGTTTATACAACCCCAATAAAGTTCATTTAAATAAGGTATAGATATTGCACCTAAAATTGGTATACCCTTATATACAAGCCCAATTGAGGTGCCAAAGAATGGATATCCGTGGGAATAGTTTGTTGTTCCATCCAATGGATCTATGCACCACATCAAATCAGATGATTTGTTGGATTTGCCGGATTCCTCAGCAAGTATTGTAATTTTTGGAGTTTTATCTAATAGATAATATTTAATTTTTCTCTCAACCTCAAGATCAACATTTGTAACTAGATCACCTTCTCTACCTTTAGATGAAATTCTTTGAATCTTGTTATAGTTTGAGTTAATTATTTCAGAACCTATTGTTGCTGCGTTTTTAGCTATTTCTGTAAGGTTATCTAGATTTATATTGATTTTTAAATTTTTAAATTTTTCAGTTATATTCATTTATCTAATCTTCTTCAAATTCCCATGGTGGTGCTACTCTTGTAGTGCCTTGTCCAAAGAATTGCCCGAATTGCAATTCATAAACCTCATCGTAGTATGTAGTTTCAACTTCAACATCCTCTAGGGCTTTACCCACGCAGAGCAAAGCATATCCTTCATCCTTTAAAGCTTGCGATACTCCCATTGCATGTCTTTGTTCAAGTTTACCCGAAATAATTTTTACAGCACATTCAGTGCAACATCCATTCCTACATGAGAATGGCAGCCTTAAACCCTTTTTTTCAAATTCCTTTAATATATATTCATCACTACTAACATCTTCTTGATAAACTTTTCCAGTTACTTTATTCCTTATAGTGACTCTAAACTTCTTTTTCAAGTATCTTTCCTCAAATAAGGGATGCTAAAAGGTTAAAATAAATCTATTGGAGAGGTGGCCGAGTGGTTGAAGGCGCAGCACTGGAAATGCTGTATAGAGGCAACTCTATCGAGGGTTCGAATCCCTCTCTCTCCGTATAAATATAAAGCAATGAAGAACATAAATAAAGTTAATTACAACAAAATTTAAGTTCTATTTATTAAATTCACTAAAATAATTAATTTTATAAATAAATTTAATGTTCAATAATATATAAAAATTAATAATAATTGAACTTAACAAAAGAGATATTTTTACTAATATGAAAACAAAATTATTAATTATTTGTTTTAATTAAATTTTAAGTTAAGTTTTAGTTATCCATAATAAATTATGGGGAAAATTGTTGGAATTGATTTAGGCACTACTAACTCCGTGGTTGGAGTAATTGAAGCCGGTCGCCCAGTAATAATTGCTAGTTCTGAAGGTACTAGAACAACACCTTCAATTGTTGGATTCACTAAAGAGTCTGAAATTGTTATTGGTGATCAAGCCAGAAGACAACTTGTCTTAAATCCTAAAAATACGTTTTTTAATTTAAAAAGATTTGTAGGTCGCGAGTGGGATGAATTAGATGAAACTAGCATGTCAGTGCCATATAATATCAAGTCAAACGATAATGGTAATGTAAGAGTATTAAGTCCTTTTACCGAAAGAGAATATGCACCTGAAGAGTTGGTAAGTTCAATTATTCGGAAATTAATAGATGATTCAGAAACATTTCTTGGAGATACAATTGATTCTGCTGTTATCACTGTTCCTGCTTATTTCAATGAATCTCAAAGACAAGCCACTAAAGATGCCGCCCTTTTAGCAGGTATTAAAGTTGAAAGAATTCTTAATGAACCAACAGCCGCCGCCTTAGCATATGGCTTTGAAAAAAGTTCTGCTAATAACGTTTTAGTTTTTGACTTAGGGGGAGGTACATTTGATGTCTCTTTATTAAGAATATCTAATGGTGTTTTTGATGTAAAAGCAACCTGTGGAGATACTCAACTCGGAGGCAATAATTTTGATTCAAAAATAGTTGATTGGTTAGCAGAAAACTTCTTAACTAAGTATAAAATTGATTTACGTAGAGATAGACAAGCACTCCAAAGATTAACAGAAGCAGCTGAAAAGGCAAAATGTGAGTTATCAGGACTAAATAAAACAAAAATATCTCTTCCTTTTATTACTACAAATGAACAAGGTCCTCTTCATATAGATGAGACTTTGGATAGAAAACTTTTTGAATCCTTATCCCAAGATTTACTTGATAGATTATTAGAACCAGTACAAATTGCATTAGATGATTCTGGATGGAATCCAGATGAAGTTGATGAAGTCGTTCTCGTAGGCGGCTCAACAAGAATACCGATGGTTCAACAATTAGTTAAAACATTAGTCCCTAATGATCCATGTCAAACAGTTAATCCAGATGAAGTCGTAGCAATTGGTGCCGCAATTCAATCAGGAATTTTAAGCGGAGAACTACGAGATTTGCTTTTAAATGATGTAACGCCACTTTCTTTAGGTCTTGAAACTATTGGTGGATTAATGAAAGTATTAATTCCAAGAAATACTCCAATACCAGTAAGACAATCAGATGTTTTTAGTACTTCTGAAGCGAATCAATCTTCTGTTTTTATAAAAATTTGTCAAGGAGAGAGACCACTCGCTGGAGAAAATAAATCATTGGGTAAATTTCGATTATCAGGTATTCCTCCAGCTCCAAGAGGAATACCACAAGTGCAGGTTGCATTTGATATAGATGCTAATGGATTACTTGAAGTCAGTGCGACAGATAGAACAACAGGAAGGAATCAGTCTGTAAGTATAACTGGAGGATCTAATTTAAATGAAGATGAAATTAATAAAATTATTGATGAAGCAAAATCAAAAGCGAGTGAAGATAAGAAAAAGAGATCCGTTATAGATAGGAAGAATAATGCTCTCACTCTGATAGCTCAAGCAGAGAGAAGACTTAGAGATGCTTCTTTAGAGTTTGGGCCATATGGAGCTGAAAGACAACAAAGAGCAGTTGAGATCGCTATACAAGATGTCGAAGAATTTTTAGAGGATGAAGATCCTCAAGAATTGGAAATTTCATGTAGTGCCTTACAGGAAGCCTTATTCGGATTAAATAGAAAATTTGCTTCTGAAAAGAAAATTGAAAATAATCCTCTTCAAGGTATCAAAAATACTTTTGGGTCTATAAAAGATGAATTATTTTCTGATGATTACTGGGATGATGATCCTTGGGATAACCAAATAGATAGAAATTATAGAAATCCGAGGTATGGTAACTCTAGGGACGATGATCCATGGGACAATGACTACTTCCTCTAAAACTGATTATTTATCAATTCTAGGATTATCAAAGAACTTTGATGATTTTGAACTAAAAAAGGCTTTTCGAAGAGAAGCTAGAAAATGGCATCCAGATTTAAATAAAAATGATATTAATGCAGAAGAGCGTTTTAAATTAATAAATGAAGCTTATGAATTTTTACGTGACCCAAAGCTAAGAGCTTCTCTCGATGGGAAAGAATCTGCCAATAAAAAAAATAATTTAGCAACAGGATTTCCTGAATTTGAAGAATATTTAGATATGCTCTTTGGCTTTAACAAATATACTGAAAGTGAATCAGAAGATGATTTTCAAGACGGGGATATATCTGAAGAAGAATTTGATAATTTTGATTATCCTGCTAAATCAACTAACTCGCCTCCACCTGTAAAGTCCTTTCAAGACGTTGAAACAATTATAGAATTATCGCCAGATGAGGCTCTTATGGGATCAACTATATTAATTGAACTTGAAGATAAAACTATCGTCGAAGTTGATACACCACCTTTCGCGGGGGACGGGTGGAGGCTTAGGTTAGAAAATATTGCTAGAGGAGGAAAAGATCATTATCTACAATTAAAAGTTCAGACTTCTGATGGATTGAGAATTGATGGATTACGAGTCCTTTACAAGCTTGAATTATTTCCACCTGATGCACTTTTAGGTTGTGCTGTTGATGTACCTACTCTTGAAGGTTATGTTACTCTTCAGGTTCCACCTAAATCATCAACGGGAAGATTACTTAGGCTTAAAGGAAGAGGTATGGTTCACGGTAATAATATAGGTGATCAATATGTAGAGATAGTTGTGGTTATCCCTGCTAATATGAACGATGAGGAAATTGCTCTATATTCAAGATTGCAGGAACTATCCCTTTCTGAAGCGTAATTTTAAAAATTTATCATGAAAATATTTGTTCTACTTTATAACCCTAATACTGATAATGAAGGTATTCATTCCATAGAACTTAGAGGTAGAACAATTGTATTAATGTTTGAAGAAATGGATGATGCTGAAAGGTATGTTGGTCTTTTAGAAGCACAAAACTTTCCTATTCCTTCGATAGAAAAGGTTAATTTAGAAGAAATTAAAGAATTTTGCAATAAATGTGATTATGAAACTAGGCTAGTGACTAAAGATTTCATACCGAAGACTCTTGAAGATAGATTATTATTAACCCCTCCTCAAAAAAACTTAGAAGTAGATAAATGGGAAGACAAAAAAAACAATGGTGATAATTTAGATGACATAAGAGAAAACCTGGAAAAACTTCTCTAAAATTTTATTCATGTAATATACTGCAGTAAATGGTTTTTAAACATGTCAAAAGTTATTTTTGAAACTGACTCAGGTAATATTGAGTTCGATCTATTTTCTAAAGATGCTCCTAATACGGTCGATAATTTTACAAAACTTGTAAATGAAGGATTTTATAATGGTTTATCATTTCATAGAGTCATTCCTGGTTTTATGGCACAGGGTGGATGTCCAAATACAAGAGAAGGATCTTCAGGAATGCCTGGTACAGGAGGTCCTGGTTACAAAATAAAATGTGAAATAAATTCTAATAAACATATTACTGGCTCCTTATCGATGGCACATGCCGGCAAAAACACTGGAGGTAGTCAATTTTTTATAGTTTATGAACCTCAGCCACATTTAGATGGAGTACATACTGTATTTGGAAAAACAAATAATATGGATGTTGTTTTAAAGCTAAAAAATGGCTCAAAAATTATAAAAGCGTATTTAGGTTAATTCCTTGTTTTTTCTAAAATTATAGTAAAAGGTACTTTATCTAAATTAAATTTTCTTGTAGAAGCGTAAAGTTTCTCATTTTGATCAGTTATTAATGTATTCTCAATTTTAATATTATTTGTGGGATGGAGGGCTTGATCAATATTTTTAGCAACTATTAAGCCAACTTTTGAACTTTTCTTAATGTTTGAGAGTTTGTAGATAAATTCCTCTATTTTCTTTATTTCGTTATTATTTATAACTATATTTTTTCTATCTTTTTTGTGAATAATTCTCCATACTAGTTTTGGTCGATTCCATATAGCAAGTAATCTAGGGCTACTTTCTAATTTCACTTCTATATCCTTTAATTGACAAAATTTATTTATTTGATTCTTAATAGTAACCAATTCGTCTGAAGTATATTTTCCATCCAAAAATATTGCTATGAACGGATCTATATTTGAAAATTTATTTTGTTCATTATCAAGTAAATGTCCTAATTTAGTTCTTTTAACATTTAAATATTTAGCATTATAATCTCCTGGACAAATTACTAGTGGTACTCGAGAAACTACTTCAATACCATAACCACCTAAACCAGCAATTTTTCTTGGATTATTTGTAAGAAGCTTTAGCTTCTTTATTCCAAGGTCTGTAAGTATTTGTGCACCTACACCATAATTTCTAAGATCTGCTGGGAATCCAAGTTTTTCGTTTGCTTCAACAGTGTCTAATCCACCATCTTGTAAGCTGTAAGCCTTTAACTTATTAATTAATCCTATACCTCTCCCCTCTTGTCTGAGATAAACAACGACACCTTCCCCTTCCTCCTCAATTCTCGATAATGCAGCCTCAAGCTGTGGTCTACAGTCACATCTTAATGATCCAAAAGCATCTCCAGTAAGGCATTCAGAATGCATCCTTACTAGAACCGGTTCATTAATAGTCTTAGATTTTTTTTTAACAAGAGCAACATGTTCAGATCCATCAAGCTCGTTAATGTATCCATAAGCTTTAAAAGTTCCAAATATACTAGGCAGTTCAGTAGCAGATTTTCTAAATACGAATCTTTCGTTCTCAGATCTATATCTTATAAGGTCAGCAATTGAAATTAATTTCATGCCCCATTGCTTAGCGTATTTACTAAGTTCCGGTAATCTAGACATTGATCCGTCTTGATTTTGAATCTCACAAATGACACCTGCTGGATATAAACCTGAAAGTAAAGCTAAATCAACGGCTGCTTCTGTATGTCCGGCTCTTTTTAAAACACCACCTTTTTTTGCTCTTAATGGAAATATATGCCCTGGTCTCCTTAGGTCTTCAGGAACTGTATTAGGATTTATTGCAACTTGAATTGTTTTTGCTCTATCCTCAGCAGAAATTCCAGTAGATACATTAAATTCTGGTCCTGCATCAATAGAAACTGTAAACGCTGTCTGGTTTGAATCAGTATTCCTATCAACCATTAATGGTAAATCTAAAGCATCTAATTTATCTCCTTGCATTGCCAAACAAATTAAACCTCTCCCCTCTACAGCCATGAAATTTATCTGTTGAGGTGTGGCAAATTGGGCTGCACATATCAAATCACCTTCATTTTCTCTCCCTTCATCATCTACAACAATTATGCATTCACCGTTTCTTATTGCAGCTAAAGCATCACTTATAGGATCAAACTTTATATCAAGTAGTTCTTTCTTATCAGAAATTTCTTGATTATTAGATCTTGTACTTGTTTCTTCCATTATAAATTACATAATAAAGCAATTGCAATTGTAATAAACAATTTCAATACTATATAATCCTATATCACACTTGCCAGTTAAGAGAAATGAATGTTGCAATAGTTGGTGCTACAGGTTACGGAGGCATACAGTTAGTAAATCTATTAAGAAGAAATAGAAATTTTAAATTGTCATTTTTAGGTGGAAACAAATCTGCAGGTTCAAAATGGAATGATCTGTTTCCTTTTATTAATATTGAGAATGATCTTACTATTGAAAAATATTCACTACAAAGGATTCTCGAAAGTTCTGAAATAGCATTATTATCTCTTCCGAATGGTTTGTCATCGACAATTACTCCTGAATTAGTTGATAAAGGTATAAAAGTTATTGATCTTTCTGCTGACTATAGATACAAATCATTAGATAAATGGAAAGAAATTTATTATAAAGAAGCAGAAATATATAATAGAAATGATTATGAATTATGTTTAGAGTCAGTATATGGAATACCAGAATTTAATCAAAAAGAAATTAAAAAATCAAGAATAATTGCTTGCCCTGGATGTTATCCAACTTCGGCACTAATACCTCTTATTCCATTCATGCTTCAAGGAATTATTGAGAGTGACGGAATTATTATTGATTCAAAGAGTGGAATATCTGGAGGAGGTAGAACCCCTAAAGAACATTTACTATATTCTGAAGCAGGTGAAGGTATTTCTGCATATGGTTTATTGAATCATAGACATACATCAGAAATTGAACAAATTTTGAGTCATGTCTCAGGTCTAAATATTCAGTTAATCTTTACTCCACATTTAATTCCTATCGTTAGAGGAATGTTTTCAACAATATACGGAAGGCTAAAAGACCCAGGATTAACATCTGATGATTGTAAAATTTTACTAGAAAATTTCTACAGGAATTATACGAACGTTAAAGTATTACCAGTTGGAACATATCCCTCCAGTAAATGGGTAAAAAATTCAAATGATATATACATATCAGTAAATGTTGATAGTAGAAGTGGAAAAATTATATTACTTTCTACGATCGATAATCTTTTAAAAGGTCAAGCTGGTCAAGCTATTCAAAATCTAAATTTAATTTCAGGTTATAAACATAATGAGGGTTTAAATTTACCTACTTTTTATCCTTAATTTATTTCTTATTGTCAATCCTGCTTGAGAAATAGCAATTGGGAGAATCTTATGTTCAATATCGTGGATTTTTTTTGTAAGACTACTTAAATTATCATCTTTCTCAATTGGTATTGCAGCTTGAATAATTAATTTTCCATTATCAACTTCTTTATCAACGAAATGTACTGAACAACCTGTTATGAGTGCCTTCCTTTTTAATGCATCATTAATTGGAGTTTTACCTTTAAATGATGGTAAAAGTGAAGGATGTATATTAATAATTCTATCTTTAAATGAATTTACAAAATTTTCTGAAGCTATTTTCATCCATCCTGCCATTACAATTAGTTCAACATTAGAATCCTTTAGAATTTTTATTATTTCAGCTTCGAATTCTTCTTTATTTTTGTAATTCTTTTCTAAAATAAGAAAATTTGGAATATTAGATTTTATTGCCCTCTTCATGCAACCAGCATTCTCTTTATTTGAAATTAATAATTTTATGTCAATATCCAATTTTTTATTTTTGTATAAATCAATCAGAACTTGAAAATTTGTTCCTTCACCAGATGCTAGAACTGCAATATTTAATTTTGGTTCAAATTTATTAAATTTTTTTAAATCTGGCGAAATTAAATAATGTTCGATACTATCCAATTTATTTTTTTTTATTAATAAAATACTAAATCATAAATCAATAAAAAAATTATTTTTTTAGATATGCGAATACTACGTCAAGTTTATTTAATATTAATACTAAATTAAAAAATACTATTTTTAAATATGATTAAGAAGGTATAATAATAAGAATAAATATAAGTGTAGTCCATCAAAAATTTGAATAAACATAATTTAAATAATTGGAATAAATTTTCTAACTACCTTTGGTTTAATGAGGAATTAAATATTTGGATAGATATAAGCAAAATTAATTTTAATGATGAGGATTTTGAAGCTATCAATCAAAAATTTGTAAATGTTTTCAACGCCATAGATGAACTTGAAAATGGTGCGATAGCTAATATTGATGAAAACAGACAGGTTGGTCATTACTGGTTAAGAAATTCATCCATAGCACCAAATCATATTCTAAGAAGTAAAATTGATTACGAAATATCTATTATTAAAGAATTTGGTAAAGAAATATTGGAAGGAAATATATTAAACAGTAAAGACCAAAAATATACAGATGTATTATGGATAGGTATTGGTGGTAGTGGTTTAGGTCCATTACTAATTATTGATTCGTTGAAGAGGAATTCTGTAGGATTGAACTTTTCCTTTATTGACAATATTGATCCATTTTTAATTAATGAAAAATTAAAAGAACTAAAGGATAAACTATCTAGTACTTTATTTGTAATTGTTAGTAAATCAGGTGGTACACCAGAGCCGAGAATAGCAATGGAAATTATTAGGAAAAATGTTGAGGAGATAGGTATAAACTGGTCTTCTCAAGCTATTGCAATCACTATGTCAGGAAGTAAACTACATCAAAAAGCATCTGAAGAGGATTGGTTAAGAATTTTTGATCTTCCTGATTGGGTTGGTGGTAGAACTAGCATTACAAGTTCGGTGGGACTTCTACCCTTGGTTTTTATAAATGAAAATATTGAAAATTTTTTACAGGGTGCATCAAAAATGGATGAGATTTCTAGATCAAAACAAGTAAAAAATAATCCCGCAGCTTTATTAGCAGCATCTTGGTATTTCAGTGGAGAAGGATTTGGAAAAAGGGATATGGTAGTTCTTCCATATCGAGACAGGCTTCAAGTATTTAGTAAATATCTTCAACAATTAGTTATGGAATCACTTGGAAAGAAATTGGATAGATCAGGTAATATAGTTCATCAAGGTATTTCAGTTTTTGGAAATAAAGGTTCGACAGATCAACATGCATATGTTCAACAATTAAGAGATGGGTTGGATAATTTCTTCTGTACATTTATTGAATCATTAGATATGCCAGATGACCTTAAATACTTTGATTTAGAAGACCCAAAGTCATATCTATCGGGTTTCTTACAAGGTACAAGATCTGCTTTATCAAAAGAAGGAAGACAAAGTGTAACCATAACAATAAGTAAATTAAATAGCTTTACATTAGGAGCAATAATTGCATTATTTGAGAGGGCAGTTTCTTTTTATGCAGAGTTGGTGGATATCAATGCATATGATCAACCGGGTGTGGAGGCTGGCAAAAAGGCTGCTGCAGATATAATTTCGATCCAACAAAAAATTAAATTTCTATTTGAAAAAAATGACTTTTTAACTATTGAAAAAATTAAAAAAAGCTTAGAAAATTCTGATCCAGAAAGTATTTTTTTAATACTAAGACAGATGTGTTTTAATAATAAGAATTTTAATATTGAAGGAGACTGGTCAATTCCAGAATCATTAAATATTAGAAAATTATAATTAAACAACTATATTTATAATTTTCCCTTTTACGATAATAATTTTTCTAATTTCTTTATTATCAATCCATTTCTTTACAATAGGACTTTCCAAGCTTTTTTGCTTGATTATATCTTCTGAAGCATTTGTAGATAAATTTATTTTATCTCTTACTTTTCCATTTATTTGAATTACTAATTCATAATTATTCAGGATTATTGCTTTTGGATCATATTCAGGCCAGTTTTGTAAGTGAACTGACTCATTAGAGCCTAATAAATGCCATAGCTCTTCAGAAATATGAGGAGAAAAGGGAGCAAGTAAAATGCATAAATTTTGCAGTATAATTTTCTTTAAATTTGAACTTATATATTTAAAATCTTGAGATATTGCATTGCAATATTTCATTAATTCTGAAATAGCTGTATTAAATTGATTATTCTCAATATCGTTTGAAATTTCTTTAATAGCTAAATTCATTGACCTTAAGATATTTTTTTCATGAGTTTCTTGTTTCATATTTACCTTTTCTAAACTTAATTCATTTAGATATTCATAGTATAATTTCCAGACCCTCGAAAGAAATCTAAACTGTCCTTCTACATCAGAATCTCCCCATTCTAAGTCCTTTTCAGGTGGAGCTTTGAATAGAATAAACATCCTGGCAGTGTCTGCACCATATTTCTTAATAACACTCTCAGGATCGATACCATTATATTTAGATTTTGACATTTTTTCAAATAATATTTCTAATTTTGAATTGTCATCTGGATCAATAGGATTATTTATATCTTTTATTTTATTTATTGGAATATACCTTCCAGTATTTTTATTTTTATAAGCAGCAGATTGCACCATGCCTTGTGTTAAGAGTTTTTTAAAAGGTTCATTAATATCAAATAAATTGTTATCTTTTAATGCTTTAGTTAAAAAGCGAGCATACAATAAGTGCAAAATAGCATGTTCAACTCCTCCTACATATTGGTCAACTGGAAGCCACTTATTTATTTTCTCTTTTATAAATGGTTTATCATTTAGATCTGCACATGGATATCTCAAGAAATACCATGATGAGCACATGAATGTATCCATTGTATCTGATTCTCTTTTTGATTTACTCCCACACCTTGGGCATTTTACATTTTGCCATTCATTTGATTGATTTAGAAAATTTATTTTATTTGAATCTATATTTACTTCCTTTGGTAACTTAACTGGAAGATCCTTTGGTTCTACTGGAATAGGACCACATTTTGAGCAATTAATAATAGGTATGGGACATCCCCAATATCTTTGTCTAGAAATTAACCAATCTCTTAATTTATATTGTATTTTTTCTTCTCCCCATCCTTTGTTTTTAGCTATATCTAAGAATTTTATTTTTGCTTCAGAATTTGAAATCCCATCATAATTATCTGAATTTATTAAAAATCCATTTTCTTCAAAAGCACTTTTATTTTTTTCATTTGATTCTTTAATATCTTTTGAGATAACTTTTTTTATAATTATTTTATATTTTTCAGCGAACTCATAATCTCTTTGATCATGAGCAGGGACTCCCATTACAGCTCCTGTTCCGTAATCGTCTAAAACATAACTTGCTACCCATATTGGGATTTCGTTATTATTAATAGGATTTATAGCTTTTAATCCAGTATTAAAACCTATTTTCTCTTTTTCAAGATCTAAGTTCTTAAATATTTCTTTTAAATTGCTAATTTTATCTTTTAATTCTTTATCTTTGATAATACTAGTAACTTCATGATTTGGTGAAACGGCTATATAAGTAACACCAAATAATGTGTCTATTCTAGTTGTAAAGACTTTTAAGTTTATTCCTTCATTATCTTCAAGATTAAATTTAATAATTGCTCCATTGGACCTTCCTATCCAATTTTCTTGCATGGTTCTTACTCTCTCCGGCCATCCATGAAGAGTTCTAAGATCATCCAAAAGATCTTCTGCGTAATTAGTTATTTTTAAATACCATTGATTTAAAAGTTTTTTTTCAACAATGGCTCCAGATCGCCAAGATTTACCTTCAGAGTCAACTTGTTCGTTTGCTAAAACAGTTTTATCTATAGGATCCCAATTTACCTCAGATTTTTTTTTATAAACTAAACCTGATTTAAATAATTCTAGAAATAAAAATTGAGTCCATTTATAATAATTTTCGTTGCATGTCGCAAATTCTTTTTCCCAATCAACTGATAGCCCTAAAACACTAAGTTGAGATTTCATGTGAGAAATATTATCTTTAGTCCATATTTCAGGATTAATTCCTCTCTCAATCGCGGCGTTTTCTGCGGGAAGTCCAAAAGCATCCCAACCCATTGGATGTAATACATCCTTTCCCTTTAGTTTTTGATATCGAGCAATTACATCTGTTATTACATAATTCCTAACATGACCCATATGTAAATTTCCAGATGGATATGGGAACATGGATAAAGCGTAAAACTTTTCATTCTTTTCATTATCTTGGGTTTTATACAAGTTATCTTTTATCCATTTAGTTTGCCATTTTTTTTCTATGAGATTAGGCTCATACAAATTTTTAAAATTTAAATTAGTCTTATTAGATTTATCCACTTGTTTATCTATAAAGTAATTCAGTTATCATTCTACATAAGAGATTAAATTGTAAATACATTTTTTTTTATTAAAATTGGGTTAATAATAATTTAATTATGAATAAGTTTGATTTTTATAAATATCAAGGGAATGGAAATGACTTTATAATTATTGACTCCAGAAATAATAATTTATTCAGTAGTTTGCTATCAATAAAAAGTTTCAATATTAAAAAATTGTGTGACAGAAATTTTGGAATTGGTGCTGATGGAATAATTTTTATATTAAATCCGGATAATGATAATGATTCAAGGATGATTATTTTTAATTCGGACGGGTCTGAAGCTGAAATGTGCGGAAATGGAATTCGATGCATGATTGAATATTTGAATAATCAAGAAGATTTACAAATAAATAAATCTGAATATAGTATTGAAACTAAAGCTGGTTTGAAAGTAGCAAAATATAATTCAGGCAAAATTACTGTAAGAATGGGAAAACCTATCTTTGAAAATAAATTAATTCCAACAATTATGAATAAAAATATTAATGAATTACTTACAGATGAATTTAATCATGAAAACTTTAATATTCAAGGATATGCGGTTGGTATGGGTAACCCACATTTAATTTTCTTTGTAGAGGATCTTAACTTGATTTCGCATGAAGAACTTGGTCCAGTATTTGAAAATAATAATTTATTTCCTGAAAAAACTAATGTTCACTTTTGTCAGATTATTAATAGTAAAAAGATTATTGTTAAGGTTTGGGAAAGAGGTGCAGGATCTACTCTTGCATGTGGAACAGGAGCTTGTGCTATCCATGTTGCGGCAAGAAAACTTTCTAGATGTGAAGCAAAAACATCTATCATTCTTCCAGGAGGAGAACTTTTTATTGAGTGGAATAATATAAATGATGAGGTCTTGATGACTGGTATTGCTAATGAAGTTTTTAAAGGCTCTTTTACCCTAACGTAATTATATGAAGGACGAATTTATTTATTTTGATCATGCCTCTACCTCTCCTTTATCTTTAGAAGTTTTAGAGATAATAAATTCTTCTAATTTAAATTATTGGGGTAATGTTTCAGCTACTTATAAATTTGGTATTAAATGTTCTATAGAATTGGAGTCGGTTAGAAATAATATCGCCTTAATTTTCAATTCAAATTCAGAGGATATTATTTTTACTTCAGGCTCTTCTGAATCTATTTCAATTGTTTTTAATAAATTATCAGATAATTTTAAACCTGAAAATATTGTTATCTCTGAAGTAGAACATCAAGCCACTATAATTTCATCAAATATTTTAAAAAAAAGGGGATGGAAAATAATTGAATGGGAAGTTGATAATAAAGGAATTGTAAATCTAGATAAATTAGAAAATTATTTTATTCCTAAAACAAAATTGATTTCAATAATATGGGGGCAAAGTGAAATAGGATCATTGCAACCAATTCAATTGATAGGTAAAAAATGTAAGGAAAATAATATACTATTTCATGTAGATGCGACTCAAATAATTAGTAATGGCATTTTTAAATGGAATGATTTAAATTGTGATTTACTTAGCCTATCAGCTCATAAGTTTGGAGGTCCTAAAGGTATAGGAATACTTTTAACCAATGAAAAATCTCGCTCAATTCTAAGAAATTCTGATATAGCATTGACACATGAATATTCAATTAGACAAGGGACACAATCTCTACCTTTAATATGTGGGATGCATCAAGCTTTAAAAAATATAAGTGGATTAATAACTTTTTCAAATTATAATACTGTATTCAAAAATAATAAAATTATTTTTCTAAGAGATTATCTTATAAATTTACTTAAAGATAATAAATATGTAGAAATTACTGGCAGTATAGAAAATCGTTTACCAAATCATTTATCATTCATTTTATTGAATAAAAATTTTTTACCGATTAAGGCTTACAAAATAATAAATTTTATGTCTGATAATAATATCTCAATAAGTAGTGGTAGTTCATGTTCAAGTTCTAACAAGAACCCTAGTAAAGTTTTAACTAAATTACGTTTAGACAACAATAAACTTTTTTCAAATATTAGATTAAGTTTTGGTGAACAAAATTCAATAGATCAGCTAGACAAATTTCATACTTTACTTTTACAGTGTATTGAGAAATTTTAATTGATGTTTGTTTTACCTAAAGATCTAAATAAAGCTATTGAAGATATGGAGAATTCTGTATTAAATAGTTTAGATACTGAAGATTCAAGATTAATTGTTGAATTTAAATTTGAAGGAATCAAATTTAATAGAATATGTTTTAATTTATTTAATTTATTAGAAAAAAATAATAATAGTGTATACCTTACGTATTCTGATCCAGGAGCTGTGGCTTTAGCCCAAAGAGACTATCAGGAAATTAAAGATAAGATATTTACTTTTAAGTCATTTACAAACTCCTCACATATTTCAGAAAGTAATTCAATTTTAATTTCAATGCTCCCACAACCTTATGATTTTGATTCATTTGAACCAATGTGTGAAAACTTTCTTGGTAAACATATTTCGATAAATCCTAAATTTGAAGATGCTAATATTGGAATAGGAACTGTTATTAGAGAAAGAAGAAAAAACTTTGTAAAAACATGGACAAATATTTATTTTATTCAACCCCTAAATAATGGAGCTCTAATGCATATTGCTCCTAATAATTGGGCTCTTTTTAAAGAAAAAGATAATAAATATTATTTTGTTAAAGATTTTGATTCGAAACCGGATAATGAAACTATTTTTATAAACCTATAGTTAATGTATTTAAGAAAACATAAATTAATTGTTTTTATTTTTTTATGTTTAGTTTTCGTTCCTTTTTTTTTAAAGTATAATAAAAATTATGAGAAGAATAGATTTATAAAAAATTTATATTTTAATCTACCAATATTTTATTCAAAGAGAAAATTATGTATAAATTATGATCTATTAATTAATAAATATCTTGATAAAACAATTAGCTTTTCATTAATTGATAATAAAGGAAATATAATTAGTGAATATAATTCAAAAATTGCAAGGATACCTGCATCTAATCAAAAGTTATTATCTACAGGTTATGTTATTAATAAATATAATAATTTTTATTCTTTAAATACAAAACTTTCTAGGGACAATAAAAATAATTATTATATAGATGGTAGTGGTGATCCTGATTTAAATCTCAATGATATTAAAACATTAATCAATAATATTAAATATAGTAAAAGCATTAATATTACTTTATATGAGGTAAAAAAAAATATATACTGGCCTGAAGGATGGACAAGTCAAGATAAATTGTATAAATATGGATCTCCAATTACAAAATTGGCAATCAATAGTAATGCATCAAATTATATTAATATATTTGAATTAAAAAATTATATTTACGACTATCTTTCAGCAAAGTTTCCTAACTCTGAAGTTAGTGTACAAATTAGAGAAACATCCAATGATTTAAAGAGAAAAACAATTTTAATAGATAGTATTTATTCAAATTCAATTTTATCGCTACTAACCTTAGCAAATGCTGAAAGCCATAATTTCACTTCAGAGTCTCTTTTTAAAAATGCATCTGATACATGGAATAAAAATTCATATAAAAAACTTTATTTTTGGTTAAAAAATAAAGGATTACCTATTAACGATTTGTATATAGCTGATGCTAGTGGTTTATCTAGAAATAATAGAGTAACTACAAATTTAATTGCATCCTTTTTGCATAAAATGCGATTTAATAATAATTATGAATTTTATGCTTCGACTTTATCAATTATGGGAATGAGAGGGACATTGGCTAATGCAGAAGTAAATAATAACCTTAATGGGAAATTTTTTGGTAAGACAGGGACATTATCAAATGTATATGCTTTGTCCGGTTATTTTCATAAAAATAATAAGATTTATTCAATAAGTATTATTCAAAATTCAAGTTTTATTGATAAACTTAAAATTTTTAAATTTTTAAATGAATTGTATGAAATAGATGAATGCAAATAAATTTTATTTATAAAAGTTCTTTAGATCTTTCTCAACTATAGGAGGCACCATATGTTTTATTTCCCCATTAAACTTTGCTACTTCCTTAACCAATGAACTACTCAGAAAACTAAAATTTGTGTCTGTTGACAAGAATATTGTTTCAATATCTCTATTAAGTGATCTATTTGTATGAGATATTTGTAGTTCATACTCAAAATCACTCATTGCTCTCAAGCCTCTAAGGATAAGTTTCGCATTTAATTTTTTTGCGCAATCAACAGTAAGACCATGAAATGATACAACTTCTACATTTCTTAGTTTAAAAACAGAATTCTCAATTTGATTAATCCTCTTCTCAAGGGTAAAAGTAGGTTTTTTAGAAGTATTTTCTAATACACCAACTATGACTTCACCAAAGATCATTTCTGCTCTTTCTATTAGATCTAAATGTCCATTTGTAAGAGGATCAAAAGTTCCAGGATAAAGTATTTTCATAAATTGTTTAAATAAAAAAGCAAAACTAGTTAAAATAAAAATATCACTAAAATTTATTATGACATTAAATCTAGAAGCTAAAAAAATCTTATTAAGAAAAATTCCTCATGGTCTTTTCATTTGTGGTGTTAAAGATGAAAAAAATGAGGTTAATGGATTTACAGCAAGTTGGGTTACTCAAGGTTCATTTAATCCTCCTTTAGTTGTTATGGCTGTTAGAGCAGAAGGTTCCAGTCACGCAATAATTAAAAATACAAATAAATTTTCATTAAATGTTTTAAAAAGTGATCAAAAGGATTTGGCTGCTGTGTTTTTCAAACCTCAAGTTGCATTGGGTAGTAGATTTGAAACAGTAGAATTTGTTCTCGGGGATCTTGGATTACCAATATTAAAAGATAGCGTAGGAGGAGTTGAATGTCTCGTTATAGGAGATGTATCACATGGAGACCATACAGTTTTTGTTGGAGAAGTAAAAACAGCTTATTTAAATAATGATGTTGACGCTCTAAATTTAAATTCTACTGGTTGGAATTATGGAGGTTAATTTAATATATGAATGAATTATTTAATAAGAAGGAAAATAAGATAAATTTACAATCTGATAATCATTTAATCAAAAATAATAACCTTTTGAAAAGTAGATTATTAGAAATACCAAAAACATCTGGATGTTATTTATTTAAAGATGAAAATGGCGAAATTTTATATATAGGTAAATCAAAAACTTTAAGAAATAGAGTAAATAGTTATTTTTCTAATTTCAGAGAATTATCTCCAAGATTAAGTCTAATGGTAAGGCAGATAACAGAAATAGAAATAATCCTAACTGACAACGAATCTGAAGCCTTAAATTTAGAATCAAATCTAATAAAAACTAATAAACCATATTTTAATATATTATTAACCGATGATAAAAAGTATCCATATGTTTGCATTACCTGGAGTGAAAAATATCCTAGAATATATATAACAAGAAGAAGAAGAAATAGAAATAATTTAGATAGATATTATGGTCCCTATGCAGATGTAGGTCTCTTAAGGAAAACATTATTCATATTAAAAAAAATATTTCCTTTGAGGCAAAGTAAATTATCAAAATCTTTTTATCGTGAAATTACAGGTGTTGATCTTGAAGAAATATCCTCTGAAGATTATAAGAAAATAATAAAACAAGTTTCTATGATTTTTCAAGGAAGAAATGAGGATTTAGTGCAAATTCTTGAGAAAAAAATGAATTGTTACTCGAGTGAAATGCAATATGAAAGTGCTGCAAAAGTTAGAGATCAAATTGTTTCTATTAAGTTACTTACTGAATCGCAAAAAATATCAATACCTGATTCATCAATTAATAGAGATATTTTTGGTATCTATTCAAATACAAAAATATGTAGTATTCAAATATTTCAAATGAGATCTGGAAAGCTTGTCGGTAGAATTGCATATAGTCAAAAGTTAATAGACTCTGATGAAATAATTACATTACAAAGAATATTTGAAGAACATTATTCAAATGTTGATAATGTAGAAATACCTTCAGAAATTCATGTTCAATATGAAATACCAAGAAAAATTCTACTTGAGGAATGGTTATCGGAGTTAAAGAAAAGAAAGGTTAAAATAGTTGTTCCAAAAAGAAATAAGAAATTAGAAACAGTTGAATTAGTTATTAAAAATGCGAAGTTAGAGTTAGAGAGAATTTCTAATGGTATAGAAGATAATGTATATGCTATGGAAGATTTATCTCAAATTCTAGAAATAAATCATTTGCCAAAAAGGATAGAAGGTTATGATATTAGCCATATACAGGGATCAGATCCTGTAGCATCTCAAGTCGTTTTTATTGATGGTATTCCTTCAAAGCAAAATTATAGAAAATATAAAATAAAAGATAATAATGTCTATTCAGGTCATAGTGATGATTACGCTTCCATAGAAGAAGTTATTAATAGGAGATTTAGAAAATGGTCAAGGTTTAAAAAAGAGGGTGGTGATTTTTCACTTTTATTTGATAAAAAAAATAGTAGTCTTGATAATGAATTGCTTTCAGATTGGCCTGACTTGGTAATGATAGATGGAGGTAAAGGTCAATTGAATGCAGCTTTAAAGGCTTTAATAGATCTAAATTTAGATCAAGAAATAACCATTTGTTCATTAGCTAAGAAAAACGAAGAAATTTATTTACCAGGTCTTAAAAAACCTTTAGAAAGCGATATAAATCAAAAAGGGGTATTGTTGCTTAGAAGAGTTAGAGATGAAGCTCATAGGTTCGCTTTATCTTTTCACAGAAATAAAAGATCTAAAAATATGAAAAGATCGCAACTTTCAGAGATTCCAGGTGTGGGTTCGACAAGGATTAAAGATTTATTAGAACACTTTAAGTCTATAGATGCAATAAGAATTGCTAGTATTAAAGAACTATCAAATGTTAAAGGCTTAGGAAAAAATACTGCTGAAGAAATTTTTAAGTATTTTCATGAAATTTAAATATTTTTTTGAAATAAAAATATATTGAATCATCTTCTTCATAGAAATTGATATATTGTTTGTAAATTAATTTTATTACTAATATTAATTTAGTTAATTAAATAAAAAGTGTTCTGGAAAAAATCAAAACTCCTAATTATATATTCTACGGTGGATGGACATACTAAAAATATTTGTGAATATATAAATAAAAAATTAAAAAATAAAAAGATTATAAGCATTACTTCATTGGAGGATGCAGTAAAATTCAATTTAGAGCAGTTTGATGAGATTGTAATTGGTGCAAGTGTTAGATATGGTTATCACAGAAAAAATGTTTATGAATTCGTAAGAAAAAATAAATCAACACTAAACAATAAAAAAACTGTTTTCTTTTCACTAAATTTAACAGCAAGAAAATCAGAAAAGAATACTGCAGATACTAACCCATATGTGTACAAGTTTTTGAAGAAAATAAACTGGGAACCAACAATTAAAGACGTTTTCGCTGGAAGGCTAGATTATCCAAATTTAGATACTTTAAATAAATTAGCTATTCTTTTTATTATGATAATAACTAATGGTCCAAAGGATACTTCAAAAACATATGAACTAACTGATTGGAAAAGAGTTGATAATTTAATAAAGAAAATTGAGAAATTTAAATAAATTTTGATGGATAAAGAAGAATTAATAAAACTTACATCGAAAATAAATAATAATAGCTGCCCTAATATCGTTAATTTTCATTGCCATAGTACATATAGTGATGGGAGTTTAACTCCTGAAGAATTACTAGATGAAGCTTATAGAAATAATATTCAGTATTTTTCAATAACTGATCATCACACTGTGAAAGCTCATAAATATATATCATCAAATAAACTTTTAAATAAATATACTTCAAAAGCTTTTAATTTAATCTCAGGTATTGAAATAAATTGTCTATTAAAAGGATGTCTTGTTCATGTATTAGGCTTAGGTATAGATATTGATAGTTCATATTTATATCCATACACCCAATCACAATCTCCAATTGGAAATCATCTTCATATAAGGTCTGTCTCAAATGCTATACGAAAGTCAGGAGGCATTTCGTTTTTAGCTCATCCTGCAAGGTATCGAATTCCATTCAATGTTTTGATCCCTGAAGCTTTTGATAATCAAATTGATGGAATTGAAGTATGGTATGACTATAGCCTTGGTGAGAAATGGATTCCAAGTCCATTTATATGTGATGAGATTGAAAAGTTAACAAATAATTTAGGGATGTTAAAGTCTTGTGGAACTGATAGTCATGGTTTTTCTCTTTTTGGAAGATAATTTAGAATTTATTCTTTTCAATTTTAGATTCAGTATTATTAACTATTATTTTTAGGTTTTCCAAAATCTCTTTATTTTCAGTATCCCACATCTTTCTATTTATAACTTCTATAAATCTTTCTGCGATATCTCTTAGTGCCCATGGATTATTATTTTCTAGAAAATTTTTAATATCCTTATTACATAGCCAATTTTTATATATTGATTCATAGCACCAATTTGAAACTAATTTAGTTGTAGCGTCATAAGCATAAAGATAATCTAATGTAGCAGAAAATTCAAAAGCACCTTTATATCCATTTTGCATCATGCCCTTGGTCCATTTTGGATTTAATACTCTCGACAGAACAACCTTTTCAATTTCTTTATTAAGTTTAGTTATTTTTGAATATCCATATTTAGAAAGATCGCCATGAAATAATTCAGGATACTTACCAGATATTTTCTTAATAGCAGCTGATAGTCCTCCTTGAAATTGGTAATAATCATCAGAATCTAAAATATCATGCTCTTTGTTATCTTGGTTATGAATTACAACTTGAATATTATTTAAAGATTTTTCAAGTTCATTTCTTCCATATAAACCATCAAGATTACTATCATAAATCCAACTACTCCAAGACAAATAAGCATTAGCAAGATCATCATTACTAGTCCAGCTTGAATTAGATATTAATTCCTGCAGACCGGCCCCATATGATTCTGGTGCTGATCCAAATATTCGATAAATTGATTTATTATTTTTAAAATCGTGAGCTAAAGGGTTTTTATCAATACTTTCATCTAAATTTGAAATTAAATTAATAGCCTTTGATAATATTTCAATTAACTGTGGGAATGAATCTCTAAACATACCTGAAATTCTTATTGTTACATCAACTCTTGGTCTTGAAAGAACATTTAAAGGAATAATTTCAAGATCAATTAATCTTCTTGTTGCAAAATCCCATACTGGCTTAATACCCATTAAAAATAAAATTTGACAAATGTCTTCTCCACCATTTCTCATAGTAGATGTAGCCCAAAGAGATATTGCTAATTTCCTAAGATCTTCACCATATTCTAAGATGTATAGATCTAATATTTGAGTTGCTGATTTTATCCCTACATCCCATGCTGCTTCTGTAGGTAAACCCCTAGTATCAATTGAAAAGAAATTTTTACCAGTTGGTAAAACCTCAAGTTTCCCTCTTGTAGGTGCGCCTGATGGACCACTTTTAATGAATTCACCAGAAAGTGAATTAAGTAATGATTTTTTTTCTAATAAAGATGAATAAATAACTGGTAAATATATTTCTTTATTTATTTTTTTCATATAGGAAGATTGATTTAATTTAATTATTACATTATTAAAAAACTTTTTATTTTTAAGAACTTCAATATCCTCAATAATACAATCTTTTTTATAAAAGTAATGATAAATTAGGTATTTAGATTGAATCTCTAAAAAGTCAATAGCACCAGAAAATGTCTTAATTTTTTTCTTAGAATAGTAATATAGAATTTTTGAATCATTATCTGATATTAACTTTGAATATTCATTTGTCCAAGGATCTAAATCTAATTTAATTTTTTTTGATAAGAATTGAAGAATTCCCACTCTATCTCTTGTAGGAACTCTACATAAACATAAAATCAAATCTATTTCATTTTTTATTGAATTTCTTGAACCAAATGTATGTAGTCCAACTCTTATTTGATTTTCTTTAATTTCACAAAGATAAGAATCTATTTTTTCGATAAAATCTACATCCTTAATATCAAAGATATCTTTAAATTCATTTGTAACAAATTTAGTAATTGAATTTTTAATATTAATGATTCTTTTTGAATTTAATTGAACTGCCTCATAATACTCATCTATTAATTTTTCTAAATTGGCTAAATTGCCATATAGTTCTGATCTATCTAAAGGAGGAGTTAAATGATCAATAATTGTGGCATGAGTTCTCCTTTTTGACTGAGATCCCTCACCGGGATCATTTACAATAAATGGATAAATGATTGGTATTGGTGGACATATTATTTGTGGGAAGCATTTATCGCTTAATCCAACTGATTTTCCAGGAAGCCATTCAATTGTTCCATGTTTACCAATATGACAAATAGCATCAGATTTAAATATATTATAAGTCCAAAAATATTGTGCTAAATATCTATGGGGAGGTGGTAAATCTGGTGAATGTATATCTTTTAAACTTTGCGAATCATAACCTCTTTGAGGTTGAATTAATAGGCAAATATTGCCAAATTTTAGTCCGCTAATTGCAAAACCTTTTTTTTCCAGATCAATTGAATTTGATGGGACGTCCCATCGTTTAATTATTTTCTTTTTAGATAATTTTGGAATCTTATTCCAATAAAGTTCGTAATCATTTAATGATAGATAATCTAAAGGTTTATTATTCATAGATAAAGGATCATTTGTTCTAGTTTTTATAAGCATGGACATAAGTTCTCTTGAACTTTTTGGCAAATCTTCATCTGAAATTTGATAACCTTCATCTTCAAACCAATTAAGTATATTAATAATTGATTTAGGAGTATTTAGTCCAACACCATTACCAATTTTTGAATTTTTTACGGGATAATTAGAAATTACAATAGCAATTTTTTTATCTTTATTTTTTAACTTTTTTAGTTTTATATAATTACTTACTAATTGAACAAGCCAATTAATACCTTTTTGATCAAATTTATAATTTGATATTTCACAGCATATATTTTTATTAATAGAAATAGTTTCTTTAAATGCACAAGGTATAGTAATTATTCTTCCATCAAATTCTGGAATTATAATTTGCATTAATAAATCTAATGAATTCATTCCAATAGGTGATTTATTCCATTCTTTTTTATTTCTATTCGAAGTGAGAATTTGAAGTACTGGAAGGTTTAATTCTTCAAATAAATTAAATTTGTTTAGTTCATTATTTGATGTTTTCTTTAAAGATGAATCAAAGGAAGTTGTAGTTATTAAAATCTCAATGTTTTCTTTCTTAAATTTTTCTACTAAATTTCTTTGAATATTTGCGTTTTTTAATGTTGAAATTAATGCTGTTTTTGGGCTTAAACCAATTTTTCTTAGACTTTTATTTAAATGATCAGAAAAATCTGATTCATTAGCCAAAAATAGGGATTTGTAAGAAATAATTCCAACTTTTGATCCACTATCATTTTTCCAGTCATAATAATATGGATCAGGATAAGAAGTTTTTGTTAAATATTTTTCTGGAATTTCATTAAAATTATTAACAATTAAATTTATACACTTTAGAAACTTTAAATAATTATCTTTTCCACCCTCTCTCAGTAGAATTGATAATTTTATTGATATATTTAAATCTATAGTACTTAGTTCATTTAGCTCTAAATCTTGTTCCTTAGTACCTGAAAGAATTATTAATTTATTATTAGAATTTAATTTACTCCATATTCTTATTTGCTCTAATCCATAACTCCAAGTGCCTTTATCACCAAATAATCTAAGAATTACAATTTTAGATTTTGAAATAGTCTTGCTGATATAGTGATCTATTTGAGAAGGAGTTCGTAAATAATTAATATCCAAAGCCCTGATATTATTTTTTATAGTTCCTATCTCTTCATTTTCTAATTTCGCTAAGAGATTTAAATCTGCCTTTACACTTGTCAAAAAAATACAATCAGCAATAGGTTGTTCAATAAAATCCTCTACATTATTTTCATTTCTCGCAATATTTAATATCCTATGCATTTACAAATATGAATTGGGTTTACAATAGTTAAGTATACAAATTAAATCTTAACTCATTTTTATTACTACAAATGCATCAATTCCTTCCATATGCATGGTTTAACGGAGAATGTATTCCATTCGCTGAAGCCAAAATATCAATAGCGACTCATGCTCTACATTATGGAACAGCTGCTTTTGGTGGCATGAGGGCAATACCTAATCCATCTGATAAGAATGAATTTCTTTTATTTAGAACAGACAGGCATATTAAAAGACTTACTCAAAGCGCAAAATTTCTTTTGACTGAATTAAAAGATGATTATGTTTTTAGTGCCTTGGAAAAGATTATTAAAATAAACAAACCTGATAAACCAATTTATATAAGGCCATTTGTTTACACAAGTGATTTAGGTATTGCTCCAAGGTTACATAATATTGAGACAAATTTTTTTATTTATTGTATAGAACTTGGCGATTATCTTTCTCCTGAGGGTGTTACTTGTCGTATGAGTAGTTGGTCAAGACAGGAAGATAGATCTCTTCCTTTAAGAGGTAAGATTAGTGGTGCATATATAACAAGTTCATTAGCAAAAACAGAAGCAAGTCTTTCTGGTTTTGATGAGGCATTGCTATTAAATTCTAGTGGTAAAGTTAGTGAAGCTAGTGGTATGAATTTATTTATAGTTAGAGATGGAGATTTAATAACGCCTGGAGTTGATCAGGATATTCTTGAAGGGATAACTAGAGCTAGCGTTATAGAATTAGCAAAATCTATGGGATTAAATGTAATTGAAAGACCCGTAGATAAAACAGAATTATTTATTGCTGATGAAGTTTTCTTAACAGGTACTGCTGCAAAGATAACTCCAATAAAACAAATAGAGTCAACCGAATTAGTAGGAGATAGACCAATAATGGAAAAATTAAAATCTAAGTTAATAGCAATAACGGAAGGACGTTCAAAAGACTATGATAGTTGGGTTACACGAATCAAAATTAACTAAGTTTCTAAATGTCACTTTTTAGAGAGCATTTAAATAGAGATGATAAACCAATTATTATTTTTGATGGAGGTACTGGTACTTCTTTTCAAAATATGAATTTAAGTGCTGAGGATTTTGGTGGAGATAAATTTGAGGGTTGTAACGAAAATCTTGTTTTGACTTTACCAAAAGCAGTTGAAAAGGTTCATAATGACTTTCTTGTTTCTGGTTGCGATATTGTAGAAACAAATACATTTGGAGCGACTTCAATTGTTTTAGATGAATATGATTTAGGGCATAAGGCTTACGAAATAAATAAAAATGCGGCACTTTTAGCTAAAAAATGTGCGGGAAAACACACTACTGCTAGTAATCCTAAATTTGTTGCCGGCTCAATTGGGCCAACAACCAAATTACCTACTCTTGGACATATAAGCTTTGATGTTCTTAAAGAATCTTATAAAGATCAAATTCACGGTCTAATTGATGGAGGTGTAGACCTTTTATTAATCGAAACATGTCAGGATATTCTTCAAATTAAATCAGCACTTTTAGCCGCGAATGAAATTATTAATGAGAGATCAATAGATATTCCAATAATGGTTTCAATTACCGTTGAGACGACAGGAACAATGTTAGTTGGTTCAGATATTGCTACCGCACTTACAATTTTAGAGCCTTTTAATATAGATATATTAGGTCTTAATTGTGCAACTGGTCCTTCAGAAATGAAAGAACATATTAAGTATCTTTCTGAGAATTCTCCTTTCGCTATTAGTTGTATACCTAATGCAGGTTTACCAGAAAATGTTGGAGGAATAGCACACTATAAATTAACTCCATTAGAGTTAAAAGTTCAATTGCTAAACTTCATATATGATTATGATGTCCAGATAATTGGCGGATGTTGTGGGACAACTCCTGAGCATATAAGGTATTTATCTTCAATTATTTCTGAACTTAAAAAAGATAATTATTTAATAAAGAATAAAGTTAGAGAAAATGTGTTTATACCATCATCCTCTTCTATTTATAATTCGGTTCCTTATAAACAGGATAATTCAATATTACTTGTTGGTGAAAGACTGAATGCAAGTGGTTCAAAAAAAGTAAGGGATTTGTTAAATAAGGATGATTGGGATGGTCTTATTTCTATAGCTAAACAACAACAGAAGGAAAATGCACATGTTTTAGACGTGAACGTTGATTATGTTGGCCGTGATGGTGTGAAAGATATGAAAGAAATCACATCAAGATTAGTAACTAATATTAATTTACCTTTAATGATTGATTCCACCGAACACGAAAAAATGGAAAGTGGTTTAAAAACTGCCGGCGGAAAATGTATTATAAATTCAACTAATTATGAAGATGGTGAAGAAAGATTTAATACTGTTATGAATTTAGCAATTAACTACGGAGCAGGTTTAGTAATTGGCACTATAGATGAAGATGGAATGGCTAGAACTTCAGAAAAAAAATTTAATATTGCTGAAAGAGCTATAAATAAAACAAGAATTAATGGTATCTCTGATCATGAAATATTCTTTGATCCTTTAGCCTTACCAATTTCAACAGGAATTGAGGAAGATAGATTAAATGCCAAAGAAACAATTTTGGCTATAAAAAGTATTAGGAATAAAATTAAAAATTGTCATATAATTCTAGGAATATCAAATATCAGTTTTGGTTTATCACCTCTGGCAAGGATAAATTTAAATTCGATATTTTTAGATGAGTGTATTAAAGCTGGACTTGATTCTGCAATTCTTGCTCCAAATAAAATATTACCCTTATCAAAAATTAGTGATGAAACAAAGAAAATATGTCTAGATCTTATTTATGATAAAAGAATTTTTAAAGATCAAATATGCATATATGACCCATTAGTAGAATTAACAAAAGTATTTCAAGATTTATCTATTAAGGATATAAATAAAATTGGAGAAAATAAAGATAATTTAACCCTCGAAGAAAAATTAAAAAACCATATTATTGATGGAGAGAAAATAGGATTAGAGGAATTATTAAATAAATCACTAAAAAAGTATAAACCTCTAGAAATTATAAATACCTTTCTTCTTGATGGAATGAAAGTTGTAGGAGATTTATTTGGCTCTGGTCAAATGCAATTACCTTTTGTATTACAGTCTGCTGAAACTATGAAGTTTGCAGTATCAGTATTAGAACCATTCATGGAAACTTCTGAAAATACTTCCTCAAAAGGTAAATTCTTAATAGCAACAGTAAAAGGTGATGTTCATGATATTGGAAAAAACTTAGTTGATATTATCCTTACTAACAATGGTTATGATGTAATTAACCTTGGAATTAAGCAAGATGTTCATTCAATAATTGAAGCACAAAAATTACATGAAGCAGATTGTATTGCGATGAGCGGATTATTAGTAAAATCAACTGCATTTATGAAGGATAATCTTGCAGCATTTAACGAGGCAAATATAAAAGTACCAGTAATACTAGGAGGAGCTGCACTTACACCAAAATTTGTTAATGAAGATTGTAGTCAAATTTATGAAGGAAAAATTCTCTATGGCAAGGATGCTTTCACTGATCTTAAATTTATGAATGAATATATGAAAAGTAAAAAAACAGGCAATTGGTCTGATGATAAAGGTTTTATAAATAAAGAAGATATTAGTATAAACTTAGCAGATACAAAAACTAATAAATATAATTCGGAAAAACCAAATAAAATTCCAACTAATAGAAAAATATCAAAAAAAATTATAACTACAGATAGATCTTCATATGCAATTGAAGAAAAGCCAGTAAAACCTCCATTTTGGGGATCAAAAATATTAACTCGTGAAGAAATTGAAATCGAGGATCTTTTATTTTATCTTGATAAAAAGGCTCTTTTCAGTGGACAATGGCAAATTAAAAAGAATAAAGATCAAACGGTTGAAGAATATAACGAATACTTAGAATCTTATGCAGAATCATTACTAAATAAATGGATCAATATTATTAATGATAAAAATTTGATTAAACCTCAAGCAGTATATGGCTATTTTAAATGCGGTAGAAATAAAAATAGTATTGTTTTGTTTAAGGAGAATGAGATCGAACAATTAGCGAAATTTGAATTTCCAAGACAAGTTTCTGGAAGCAAACTGTGCATAGCAGATTTTTATTGTGATCTTGTTGAAGGAAAGCCTATAGATTGTTTTCCAATGCAAGCTGTAACAATGGGAGAGATAGCCAGCGAATTTGCCCAAGAATTATTTAATAGCGATAAATACAGTGATTACTTAATTTTTCATGGTTTAGCAGTTCAACTAGCCGAAGCGTTAGCTGAATTTATACATGCAAAAATTAGATATGAATGTGGTTATTCTGATTTCAAAAATATATCTAATAAAGAAATACTTTCCCAAAAGTATAGAGGTTCAAGATACTCATTTGGCTATCCTGCTTGCCCTAAGGTATCTGATTCAAAAGCTCAACTACTATTACTAGATGCTGATCGCATAAATCTTACTATGGATGAATCTGAGCAATTACACCCAGAACAGAGTACCACCGCAATTGTTTCTCTTCATTCAAAAGCGAAATATTTTAGTACTTAATTAATCTTTCTTAAATTAATTCGCCTCTAATGATTCTATAACCTCTTGTTGAAATTCTTCCATTACTTCATTATCGCTTAAATCAATTCCCTCACCAGCAGCATTTTGAATTAATTCGAGATAAAAGTCAGCGCCATTACTAACAAGAAATTCCATTGCAGATTCTTCTTCATTTTCTTTAAATGCTTCATATAACGCCTTAAAAGCACTATCTTCGGTGAATTCCCAATCCATAAATTTTAGAATGCTTCTATAGAATTTTTACCTCTTTACCCCCCATACTCGTCAACCTTATTTCATAAGAATGTCGTAGTATTTATTATTTATTTACTTTTTTTTATAATTGATATATCTACTTATTAAAGAATGGAAAAAAATGTTTTTGGAGAAAAGCTCGAAATCTGTAGCTGCAAACCTTTAACAGGTTGGTTCAGGGACGGATTTTGTAGATACGATTTATCTGATAGTGGAAAACATTCAATATGTTGTGTAATGAATGATAATTTTTTAAATTATAGTAAATCTCAAGGAAATGATTTAACAACTCCAGTACCAGAATATTCATTTCCTGGTTTAAAAAATGGAGATCATTGGTGCATATGTCTAGAGCGATGGAAAGAAGCTAGAGATGATGGATTAGCACCATTAGTTATTTTAGAGGCTACAAATATTATTGTCTTAAATTCATTAAAACTAAATGAGTTAAAAAAATATCAATATATTACTAATAAATAAAAATTATTTATCCTTATTTTCTACAATATGAGATATTATAAATAATTTCTTGATAATTTCTAAATGAGGAAAGAAATATATTGGGAAAAGGCTTTGCAAAAAACAAAGATCTCTATAAATTCTAAAAGTTTATTTCCATTACATACAACTGATATTACAAAAAAACTATATAAAGGTAATGATTTTGTTATTCGTGAATTAGATATTACTAAATTTAAAAAAAGTACTTTAATAGGACCCAAAATTAATCCATTCAGACCATGGGATAATATTCTGGAAATTGATTCTATTGGAAAAAACCACCAACTCATTTTAAATAAATATCCAGTTCAACTAGGACATATACTCTTAATTACCAATGAATGGAAAGAACAAAATGGATGGATTGATGTCAAAGATTGGGAAGCTATAAAAGAAGTTAATAAAGATACAACTGGTTTGTGGTTTTTTAATAGCGGCCCTTTGGCAGGTGCAAGTCAACCTCATCGTCATATTCAATTGTTAAGGAGAGATCCATCACAGTTATCTTGTCCTAGAGAAAAATGGATTCTAGACTTTGATGATATAAACTATAAAAATCAGAGATTCTACAAAAGTATAATTTTAAAAAAATTTTCAAAAACTTTAAATAAAGAAAATATTTACGAAATTTACAAAGATTTATCATATAAAATAGGTTTAGGAAAGCCCGAAATAGATAAAAAGCCAAGATATCCATATAATTTGATTTTTACAAATCAATGGATGCTACTAATAAAAAGAAAAACAGATAATATATATGGGATTAGTGTTAATGCTCTTGGATTTGCTGGCTATATATTAGTTACAGAAAAATCAGATATAAATTATTTAAAAAAATTTGGACCTGAGAGGTTATTAGAGAATTATTTATAAATGTCTAATTTTCATTGTCTCTTTCAATTTGACGTTCAAGAACTTCTATTGAAGCTAATACTGAGGCAGTTTTGCGTTCTAACGAATCTTTTATATTATTTAGCATTTCTAATTTCATTTTTTGAAAAAAACTTTTAGATTCTTTTGATGAACAGAATGACACTTTTTAAATAGTATTGTCACTTCATGATAATTAATAAAAATAATAAAAGTGGAAAAAATAAAATTTTAAAAAGTAAGATAGTAGTCTTATTATTCTTATACAAGACTAATTCTTAGTCTAGATGATAGTCTAATATTAGACTAATGAGGCTATATTTTTATCATTAATATAATTTAAAAATTGATATAAAAGTATTCAATTTTATAATGCATATTACTGACATATATCAAGGAGCATTTCAATAAAAGAATTTATAGAAAAAATGTATAATTAGTCGCATATAAGACTAGAAACTAGTCTACTGAGAAGTCTTAAAGGAGAATTATAAGATTAATTTTCTTGTTATTAATTCTACCTTGATCCTGTCCTATTATTGTCCAATTATATTATAACACCTGAGAATCATTGACATTAAACATGTTTATGGAATAATGAGCTGTCTCATAGGCAGTACTCCACTATTTAATCGATATTTGCTAATTATTTTATATTTTTCTTTGCTACCATTTTCTTTTTAATTAAGCAAATTGCTTGTATGAGAAAAAAGAATCACAGGTAAATCATTTATCTTGTTTAAGACTTATAACTGGACTATTCACGAGTCTCATGTAATACTTTGTAGATTCTATGTTTATCTAATTTTCGCTGAGTATTTATTTTCTATATTAGAAATAATACTATTATTTAGTTCAGTAATGTCAGAATCTTTTAGTGTTTTATTTTGTCCCCTATATGTAAGTCTAAAAGTGTAACTAACATTATCATTACCTAATGATTCATCTGTGTATATATCTACAAGATTTACATCTTCCAATAAATTCTTGCCTGATTTCCTTATAAATGTAAGTATTTCATTAATAAAGTATTTTTTATTAAATATAAAATTTATATCACGCTCAATTTTCGGTACGGTTGGGTAATTTTTAAAAACAGGATTCCACTTGTTTTTTCTTGTACATGCCTCTGTAATATTAGTAAGTTTTATATTAAAGAGATATATATTTTTAGAGATATTTTTTTCCATCTTATATTTGGGGTGAATTTGACCAAAATAACCTGATTCTTTACCCTCAATAAATAGTAATGCAGTTCTTCCTGGGTGTAAAAAATGTATTTTTTCAGTAGTTTTATCGAATATAGTGATCTTTAGTGAATCTAATGCTTCTCTTAGCTTTCCTCTTGCTTCAAAGTAATCTAGTTCCTTTTCTTTTCCAGAATTGTCCCATGATTCAAATTTATTTTCCCCACAAATTACACCATTAATAATTTCTTCTTCAATAAAATTATTATTTATGACTGTAAAAATTTTACCTATTTCAAAGATCCAACAATTACTACTTCCTGAGTTAATATTTTGATTTACAATTTTTATATGATCTTCCCATAAATTATTTCTTAGACAACTTGTCTCTTTCAATAGAGGATTTGTAATCCTAATCCTATTATCTTTGCTGTTAGGTACCAATGAATAAGTTAATACCTCGTTAAAACCTGAATTTATAAATCCTTGTCTAATTTTTCTAATTGAATTCTGAGAATTTGTTAATTTTCCCGGAAAAAGAGGATTCGGTATATTTTCATCAAATAAATCATAGCCTATTAATCTTGCTATTTCTTCAATTAAATCGATTTCTCTGAAGAGGTCTTGAGATCTATTAGGTACAACTTCAACATCCCATCCGTAATTTTTATTTATTAAAGTACAACCAATTAATTCTAGTTTATCCGTTATCTCTTTATCATTTAAATTTCTTTTAATTATATTAGTTTTGTTTTCTGTACTATTAATTTTTATTGGCCCTAATATTTTGTGAATTCTATCTCTTCGTAATTTTATTAATTTTAAATTGTCGCTAACGTTCTTTGATATAAAAAGCTTTTGGTTTGAGATATTAAAAAATTCATTAAACAATTTAATAGCTCTTTTTATGGAAAGAACTGTATTTTTATTTGATATGCCCTTTTCAAAACGACTACTAGATTCTGTTCTTAAACCAATTTCTTTAGATGATTTTCTAATAGAGCTAGGATTAAATACAGCTGCTTCCAAAAATATTGATGTTGTTGTATCAGTAACTGATGTTTCAAGGCCTCCAATTACTCCTGCTATTGCTACAGGAATATCTGCACATGTAATAACAGTTATATTATTATTCAGATTATAAATATTGCCATCCAATCCCTGAAGAGTTTCTCCCTCATTAGCATCTCTAATACCAAAATCATTTTGTGATGCAGTTTTACCTATTAACTTTGATAATTTATCTTTATCAAATGCATGTAATGGTTGACCCTGTTCTAAAAGAATATAATTAGTGATATCAACAATTAAATTAATAGATTTAATATCTGATTTCTCTAGTCTGTCTTTCAACCATTTTGGTGATATTTTTTTTCCGTTAATATTACTAATAGTTGTTATTGAATAAATTGAATCATGATTGATTGAGTTAGTATCTTTTATCTGTGGATGAAATTCATTTATTGATATATTTTCAGTAATTTCCAGATCAGTAAGTTTAGTTTGTAATAATGCAGATACTTCCCGTGCAATTCCAATCATTGACATTCCATCAGGTCTATTAGCAGTAATTGCTAATTCATATATAAAATCGTTAAGTTCTAATAATTCAGAAATTGGTGTACCTAATTCAAATTTTTGATAAACTGATTTCTCCACTATTGCTATACCATCACTTTTTTTTTCAAATCCAAGTTCTTCAAGAGAACAAATCATACCTTCGCTATATACTCCCCTAATTTCAGTTGATTTTATTGTTAAATCAATTTTCTCTAGATATGCTCCAATCGTGGCAACATACACAAATATATCTGACTTTACGTTATTTGCCCCGCAAATTATTTGTAATTGCTCAGTTCCAATATCTACCTTACAAATAGATAATTTATCTGAATTACTATGTTTTTCTGCTGATAATACTTTTCCTAATACTATACCTTTAAATTTAGATGAAGTATCAACTAATGATTCGACTTCAAACCCACCAATTGATAGTTTTTCGGATAGTTGTTCAGGCGTAGTATTTATATCGACTAGCTCTTTTAACCAATTTTGAGAAACTTTCATATTTATTTTTAATTTATTCTAAAAGATTGAATAGGTACTTTCAAAATAGTTTGATTAACCTGTACAATAGAAAATTATACATTAAAAGTATTATTAAAAAATGGCGAAAAAGGGTACAAGAATAGTTGTTACACTAGAATGCACGGAGTGTCGTAGTACACCAGCATCTAAGATGCGTAAACCAGGGGTATCTAGATATACGACTGAGAAAAACAGAAGAAATACTACTGAAAGACTAGAATTAAAAAAATTCTGTCCTCAGCTAAACAAAATGACCATACATAAAGAAATTAAGTAAAGTTAAAATCATGACTAATTCAATTTTTAAGAAACAACTTTCTCCCATAAAGCCTGGAGATCCTATTGACTATAAAGACGTTGAGCTGTTAAAAAAGTTTATAACTGAAAGGGGTAAAATACTACCTAGGAGAATGACTGGACTTACAGCTAAACAACAAAGGGATCTAACATTGGCTGTCAAAAGAGCGAGAATAGTTGCTTTACTACCATTTGTAAATCCTGAAGGTTAATAGCACTAGTTATTTTGAAAGATCTAACTAATTTAAAGACTTTTATAATTGATTCTAAAAATCCCATTGAAATAGATGACGCTATTTCTTTAGAGATTAATAATAATATTCAAAAAATATGGATACATGTTAGTTATCCCTCAAAACTATTTGAGTTTAATTCAGAAATAGATATTAATGCTAAAAAAAGATCATCAAGTTTATATCTTATAGATAAATGCATATCAATGCTTCCAGAAAATATAATTGAACAATCTAATTTAAAGAAAAACAAAGTATCTGAAACATTAAGTGGTTGTATAGAGCTAAACGAAAATGGTTCTATTAAAAAATATAAAATTTTAGAGACACTCATTAAACCAAACTATGAATTTACATATGAAGACACTAATGAGATTTTAGAATTAGAACCCAAAGAAGAATATGAATTAATATTATTAAATAAGTTACTAAGGAAAAGTTATAATTATAGAAAAGAAAAAGGCTCTTTAACATTTAACACTTCATATTCAAAGATTTTAAATAATAATAATTCTATATCATTTGAAACGATTGAAATAACTCAAGCTCATAAGTTAGTTTCTGAAGCTATGATCTTAATGGGAAATATTACTAGTGACTTTCTTAGAAAAAATAATATAGCTGCACCTTTTAGATCCCAAAAAATAAATTGTGATTCAAAAAATATATTAGAAAGATATATTAACAGTCCTGTTAAATATATTATTCTTAAACAATTTATAGGAAAAAGTTTTATATCAATAAAATCTGATATACATGAAACTCTTGGATTGGATTCATATGTTCAAAGTACTTCTCCTTTAAGAAGATATCTTGATCTACTTGTTCAAAGGCAAATATATTTATACATAAATAATAAAACAACTTTAAGCGAGGAAATTATAAATAATGAAATAGAGTTAAGTAATATAAAACAAAAAGAAAATAATAATATAATAAAAGAAGATAAACTTTTTTATCTTAAATTATATTTTAAGAGTAAAAAGAATATTTTATATAAAATAATATTTATTAGATGGATTAATTATAAAAAAAATATTGCATTAGTATTCTTCACTACCTATAATTTAGAATTGCTTATAAAGTTGTATATTTCTGTAGATACATTTCCTAATAAAATTTATAAAATTAAATATAATTTTAATCAAAATTCTAATCTTTTGGAATTTATTAATTAGTTTAGGATTATTTTGAATTAATAATTTGTTAAAATGAATAAAAATAAATAGATGACTTTCATCATAACTACTCCTTTATATTATGTAAATGATAAACCTCATTTGGGTAGTGTTTATACAACAATTATTTGTGACTCAATAGCACGATATAAAAGATTAAGAGGAGAAAAAGTTATTTTTATAACAGGAGTTGACGAACATGGTTTAAAAATTCAAAGAACTGCTCTTAATAATGGTGTCTCTCCGAAGGAACACTGTGATACGATTTCTGATATTTTTAAAAACAATTGGCTTGAGTGGAATATCTCATTTAATAAATTTATTAGAACTACATCACAAGAACATGAAAAAGTAGTACATGAATTTTACGAAAAAGTAAAAGCATCAAATGATATTTATATGGGGGAGCAGAAAGGTTGGTACTGTGTTGGTTGTGAAGAGTTTAAAGATAATCCAGATAATTCACCATCTTATAAGTGTCCTATTCATAAAAAGAATCTAGAGTGGAAAAATGAGACTAATTTATTTTTCCGGCTGTCCAAATATCAGGCGGCTATCGAGGAGCTGATTCAAGACCAGGAATTTATTGAGCCTAAAGAGAGAAGAAATGAAATTATTAATTTTGTTTCCAAAGGTTTAAAAGATTTCTCAATTTCTAGAACTAATTTAGATTGGGGAATTAGAGTGCCTGATCACCTAAATCATACATTTTATGTATGGTTCGATGCACTCCTTGGATACGTTAGTGCAATTTCATCAGGGGATAGTAACTATTCCTTAGATTTATCAATAAAATCTGGATGGCCAGCAAGTCTTCATATCATTGGTAAGGATATTCTTAGATTTCATGCAATCTATTGGCCAGCAATGCTTATTTCAGCTGGAATGAAACCTCCTAAAAAAATATTTGGGCATGGATTCCTAACAAGAGAAGGTCAAAAAATGGGTAAAAGTTTGGGAAATATATTAGATCCTGAAATCTTACTTAATAAATATGGTCAGGAATCAGTAAGGTGGTATTTACTTAAAGATATATCTTTAGGAAGTGATGGAGACTTTCAAGATAGGAGATTTGTAGACATCATTAATAATGATTTAGCAAATACAATTGGAAATTTATTAAATAGAACTATTTCAATGTCATGCAAGTGGTTTAACAATCAAACACCGTCTATTAGTGAGAAAAATAATAATGAAATCATTACATTAGCTAATAATTCTATAAAAAATTATTTAAACTATTTTGACAATTATAAAATTGATAAAGCTACTAATGAAATATTAAACTTTGCTATTAATGTGAACCTATATCTTAATAAAAAAGAACCTTGGTCATTAATTAAAGACGATAATAATATTAATGATGTTAAGTTAATTATTTATAATGTTCTTGAAGCTACAAGAATTATTGGTATACTCATAAAACCTATATTGCCTGAATTTTCTAATAAAATTTTGGCTCAATTAGGAGAAAATGATATTGCGAATAAAAATTGGGAAGAAAGTTTAAAGTGGGGATTATTACCAGAATCAAATAAATTGCAAAAACCCATCCCTATTATTAATAAATTAGATTATGAATAAAATCCTTTATTTAATTTTTATTATATTTTCCCTTTTTATATCTAGTTGTAATGTAAGTACAAAAAAACCAAATAAATCAGTTTTAATAATTGAGGATTTTAATTTAAATCATTATTCTAAAAATGGAAATAAATTATATATGTTAGACACTCCCTATTCAGTATTTAATCAAACAGATCAATCTTATTTACTAAATAAAACTAATATTAAATTTTTTGATAAGGAGAATGTTAAATATAATGTAAATTCTGATAGTGCAAAGTTACTTAATAACAAAATTCTAGAGTTAAAAGGAAATGTAGAGATTTATGATTTTAATAATAATAAAACTATAATAAAATCCAATAACTTATTTTGGGATATTGATAAATCTGAATTTATATTAGAAGGTGATGTATCACTAGTAAATAATATTATTAATTTAAATTCTAGTAAAGCTTTGTTTGATAAAAAAGATGATATTATATTATTTTATAATCCAATTAAATATAATTATAAAGATGAAGAAGGTATAAGAAAATATAATATAAGTTCAGAAAATGCATATTATAATATTTCGACTAAGGATGTTATCTTTAAATCAAAAAATGATAAAGTTAAATCAAAGTTAACTTTTTAGAAATTATTTTCATTAAATAGTACTTGAAGTTTTCTTGACCAATTTATAATCCATTTTTCATCTGATTTTGTAAAACATCTTGAAGACCAACCCCCAATTAAAATAAAACATTGTTTGTTTACAGGTATAACTAATACTGATGGAATATCTTTACAAAAATCATCAAATTCCTCACTCCCTGGATAGAACTTAGTATTAACAAGTGAGATAAACTTATTTTCCTTCAAACATCTTAAACATATATCTTTAGGAGCAAAATCTTTTTTAGAAACAATACCTCTCTTGAGAATATTTTTTCCTTTATTACTTATTAGGATTGTTGCTGCAGCAGTAGATGTTAGAACTGCATCGGAACCCCAAGCTAATTCATTAAGTAAATCTTGAGGGATAGATGGATCATAGATAAAAGTATTTTCTCCTTTTAATGAAACTTTCTTTCCAGAAACAGGAGATATTCTTTGAAACAAAAAACCAGTTAACATTATTATTATAGAAGATATTGCCGCTAATACTTGAGCTCTTTCAACCTCAGGATTTATTTGATTAATAGAAACAAAATTTATTAATTGAAGAAAGAATAGAATTGATCCAATAAATATTAAATTTTTACCATTGAAGTTCATAAAATTATTTAATTAAAAGTTTTAATACTATTAAATTCATTTTATTTAATTTAAATGCCACAAAACTTACAATAATAGTTTTAATATATACTTGGTTTTAATTTATGAAATGAAAAAGTTCTTTAATAAAACATTCTCCATTTTTTCAATAATAATTCTTTTAACTTTGGCTCCTTTACAAAGTTATGCTTTAAGTTCTTCATCACTTTTTGATAATTTTTTAGTATCACAACAAAAAACAATTAATTACGAAAAAAGTCAACCATCAGCGATTGATAATCCTGTTGTAGATCCAAATTTTAATGTGATGAGAACCACTGATATGGAATCTTCTTCAACAGCAACTTATATCGTTATTGCCCTATTAATCATTGCTTCAATTGTTCCTTTAGCTACTTGGTATTTTTCAAGATCAAGTACAAATTAATGAAAAATTATTTTAATGAGTCATATAATCTTAGTAAGTGGTGGTGTCAAAAGTGGTAAGAGTGAATTTGCAGAATATTTAGCAAGTAAAGAAAAAAATGTAACATATATTGCTTTATCTGAGAATCGCCCCGAAGATTTATTATGGAAAGAGAAAATTAAAATTCATCAATTGAGAAGGCCCAAATGCTGGAAATTAATAGAAACAGAAAACTTAATCCCAATTATTAAAGCTGATAAGGGAATTTTACTTATCGATTCCTTGGGCGGATTTGTTGTTAATAGCTTAAAAATAAAAGAGGTTGAGTGGAAAAATTGTTTAAATAATCTTTTATATTATTTAGGATCTTATAAAAGCAAAATAATAATAGTTGGAGAACAAACTGGCTGGGGATTAATGTCTGAACATGAGATTGGAAATCTTTATACTGATCGATTAGGAGTTTGTCTGAAGGAAATTACAAAGATTTCCAAAGAAAATTGGATAACAATCAATGGTAAAGCAATAAAATTAGATAATATGTTTTTTGAGATACCTAAATAATATTGGAAATATCTTTATTTGAACCACGTATACCTCAAAACACTGGAAGTATAGCTAGAACATGTGCAGCATTTAATATAACCCTTAATTTAATAGAGCCATTGGGTTTTAAGTTAGACGATAAATATCTAAAAAGAGCAGGTTTGGATTATTGGCATTTAATGAATATTGTTAATTATCCAGATTTTGATGTATTTAAAAAAGCTAAAAGAAATAATAGGTTGATATCATTTAGTAAGAAAAATGGTAATTACCTCCGTGATTTTAAATTTGAAAAGAACGATGTTCTCTTGTTTGGGAGAGAGGATAATGGACTTCCTGATAATATAATTGAGAAAAGCGAAGCATTAGTATCTATATATATGCCTAATAAAGCCTCAGATTTAAATAACAATATTGGTGTAAGAAGTTTAAATCTATCAGTAGCATGTGGCATAGCATTATATGAGGCACATAAACAAATAAATAAAATATCTCATAAATGATACTGTCGATGATTTATATTATTAACATGTCTCGGTAGCTCAGCTGGTTAGAGCGGCGGATTCATAGCCCGCAGGTCGCGTGTTCAAGTCACGCTCGAGACATTTAAATAAATAATAAAATTATTTATTTTTAGAATTAATTCATTACCCGTTAAATTTATCGGTTATAACTAAATCTTTCAAAGAGTCTCCATAATATAATTCTACAGAACGTATCAATAACCAACACAGGAATCTATTTAAGTAAGATTTCATAATAAAAAATCAACTATTTTTATATAAATATATTTTTATAATATTTCCAGCCTTTTATCTTAAGAAAATACAATCAAGTATATAAGAATACGTCAATTTTATACATTTATCTACCTCAATTCTAAATTTGTTTTGATATTACTAAGTTACATAAGAAATTAATTATTATTCTCATTTACAAATAACTAATTTAAAGAGGGGAATAAATAAGATCTAGGAGAGTCACACTTATTTATATATATTTATATATCTGTGACACTATATAATTTCTTCGGAAATTGCCTTCTTAAGCATTATTTTGAATCTTTTATATTCAAGAAATTCCTTAACTAAATTAAATTCATTATCATTAGAATTCCCACTTACATCATTAGGATTTTGCAGAGGTTTTTTTAAGTTCCTAGCATTTATTGCTTCTTTAACTAATATTCCTGTTACTTTTGACTGACTTATATTCTCTAAGGCACAAATTTTATTTATAATCTCTTGTACTTCAGCTGTGGGTAGATAGCCAATTCTCTTTCTTTTGGAAGGCATAAATACAAAAAAAGTGTAACACTTGCATATTCATAGTGTTGCACTATATTAGATTTATGTCAATAAAATAGAATGGAACTTATAGCTCTACCATTTGCTTTTTTACTTTGGTTTTTAGCCTACGAAGCCAAACCAATAAGAAAAGATGAGATAGGTTTGATATGGGAAGAAGAAAATGTATTAAAAAGATTAAAAATAACAAATATTTTTAATGAAAATAATTAAATTAAAAAGGATTTCTACTCAGCAAGAAGTTTTTTTAATTCAAAATATTTTTGCTCAGAATTTACTACTGATTTACTTTCATATTTAAAATTAAAATGATTTTTAATCAGTAATAGTTTTGTAAGGGTTAATTCTTCAGAATAGAATTTTATCGGTTGTTTACCGTGTAAATTATCTCCACTCATTTTTCAAACTTTTAACTACAGATAAGATAAATGACTTTGAAATATTTGATTATATTTTAATAAAATTTTAAAGATTGCTTAATGAGTTACTTAATAAAAATATTCCATTTTTTAAATTTGATAAATAATCCAGTTATTCTTTCAAGAGCAAAAAGGAAATTCTATTTCTTTTCCTCCGCTTATTCTATGCAACATAATTTCATTGCTAGCTTTATTTATAGAACAATCAATTTTTCTATTATAAATTTTTTCAAAGTCCTTGGGGAATTTTTGTTTGTGTAAATTCACTTCTAAATTCTAACTTTCATAAGTTTATTCAAACTATGTAGATACTTGTTTTTCTTAAGGTTTATTTTATATTCTTGTATTTATCGTCCCATTTTAAATTTTCTTTTAATTCTTCTAGATTTTTTGATACCTTAGCTATATTTGCAGCCTCGATTCTTTGATTCTTTGTAAACCTTTTAAAGATAAAAAATGTATTTAATTCATCAATATTCTTATTAATATCCATTCAATTTATTCGATAAGGTAGTTTATAATAAATATATCGAAAAAAATTATATAAATACTAGATTTTTTATATTTTATAAAAAGTGACTAATATTTAGAAAAACCCTTTATTTCTACGATCCTCAGAATAAGAAATTTTCTCTTAATATTTAGTAATATAAATTTAAAAAAATGAAAAAAGAAACTTCTGAGCAATACATATCAAAAGATGTTGCTCAAGAAATGATTGATAAAGCACTTAGAAGACATAATAGGAGGTCAACTATAATATCAAGTATTCTAGGTTGGATTTTAATAGGTGGTTACTCATTTGGACTTTTTCATGTAGTTCAAAACACTTAAAATTATAAAATTAAAATATCACTCCCACTAAATGCTAGATTAGTTAAAGATAGAAGTGGATAATGAGAGAAATTATAAAGAAGAACTTACAAGTAATTAAAAAATTTTATTCCAATAAATTGAATACTACCGATAATGAAATAAGCTCTATCAAAAATGAATTAAAAGAATGGATTGATGATTCGTTTAGTGGAAACGAAGAAATCTGGACATTACCTGATCTTACTAGAACTGAAAGACTAGAAAATTTTTGTAGATCTATCAAAAAGAAAATAAATTAATTCGTAAATATTTAATAAATAAATTCATTTATATTTATAAAATTATAGGTAAATTTAAACACTAAAATACTTAATTTAAGAAGAATAAATTGGATTATTATTTCCTTTATATATTTAAATAAATTTAAAGATAATTTTCAAAAAAATTTTAATAAAAAATTATTTATCTTTATCCCTCTTAATAGGATATTTAACCAATTCTTTCTTTAAATTTCTAAGTAACTTGGAGTAATTCATAATTGTAAATTTTTTTGTAAAGGATTGATGCCATTTCATAAAAATAAATTTGATAAATAACTTGCTAATTGAATAATTTTAAAATTATAATAAAAACTGTGGTTTATTACTACAAAACATTATTTATTTAGGACATAAAGAATTATGACAACTAATGGAAGTTTAAGAGTAGGTCAAGAAGCTCCAGATTTTACAGCTACAGCTGTTTATGATCAAGAATTTAAAGATATTACGCTATCAAACCTTCGTGGAAAATGGGTTGTTTTATTTTTTTATCCATTAGATTTTACATTTGTTTGTCCTACTGAGATTACTGCATTTAGTGATAGATATTCAGATTTTTCCTCTATTAATACTGAGATATTAGGGGTCTCTGTAGATAGTAAGCATTGCCATCTTGCCTGGATTCAAACACCAAGAAATGAAGGAGGAATTGGGGATATTAACTATCCACTAGTATCTGATTTAAAAAGAGAAATAGCACAAGCATATAATGTCTTAAATGATGATGGAGAAGCTGATAGAGGCTTATTTCTAATTAATCCTGAAGGTGTAGTGATGCATACAACAGTTAATAAAGCCCCAGTTGGTAGAAATGTAGATGAGACCTTAAGAATATTACAAGGTTATCAATATGTTTCTAACAATCCTGATGAGGTTTGTCCAGCGAATTGGACACCTGGTGAGAAAACTATGTTAGAAGATCCAAAGGGAAGTAAAGAGTATTTCTCAGCCTTATAAATAACTTTATTATTAACTGACACGTTTAAATATTAAATAGTAAATCAAAACTCCCAAATAAAAAATAGTAATTTTAGAGACAGGTATTAAATCTACTCTTTTTGGGAAGTTAATTGACCAATCACTTAGATTCTTTTGATAAGTAATGAAAGACCATAAAAAGTAAAATATCTCAATGATAAATAAGAAAGAAGTACTTAATATATTGATATTGTAAAAATCATAGTAATTATTATCAAAAATATATTTATTGACAAAAATCTCTTTTCCTTGCAAGTTCAGGAAATAAGTTGACCAATTAATCAAGAAAATAATAAAAAAGTTTAGTAAAATTAATCTCTTTATAAATCTTTTCGTTTTGTTTATTAATAGAAGTATCATTACTACTAATAAGAAAAAGATTTTTAATTTAATATCAAAATAAATATTTAAATCTATTTGAGGAATAATATAATTTATTGAAAATATAAAATATCTAATTATTAATAATGATAGAATTAAAAGAGTAAAAGTAAAAAGATAACCTATGAATCTTAATTTATTATTTTCATAATTATTAGAACTAAATTTATATTCAAAGAAGTTACTTAATGAATTATTTATAACAACTATTGGAAATAAAAAGCCACTAAGAAAATATAAAATAGAATAATAAGAAAATTCAAATTTATTTAATAAGAATAAGTTAAGCCATTGATCTTGCACTATTGGATAGAGTGGTACAAGAAAGAAAAATATATAGATAAATGAGAAATTAAACTTAATTTTAATTAGTTATTCATACTTTTATCTAATCATACTTTTAAAAGGTTTGTTGACAATTCCTTAAATCTGTTACTATCAATAGTCTCTTCATCTACTAATACTTCAACAATTGTTTCCAGAATAGATCTATTATTTCTTATTTTTAAAATAGCATTTGCTAGCGCCTCTTTTGATATTCTTATTATTTGATTATCAATAATAGAAGATGTTTTATCGGCAATTAATGATTTATTCCTGAGAAGACTATTACCGAGAAACACTTCATCGTTATTTTGATCTAAACAAACAGGTCCTATTATTGAGAAACCATATTTAGTCACCATTTCTTTTGCAATATCAGTTGAATATTTTATGTTATTAGCTGCACATTGTGTAATTTCACCAATTCCAAAAACAACAATTTCTGCAGCTCTCCCTGCTAAAGCAATTTCAATTTTTGAAAGTAATAATTTTTTTGATATTAAGCCACTTGAAATTACATCATCATCAGGAGCTATCTTTGTATATCCACCAATAAATCCTGATCTAGGCAATATAGTTATCTTATCAATAGAATCAATTCCGTTGTTTATAGCAGAGACTATTGCTCTTCCAACTTCATTATATGCACGTATTTTCTTTATTTTATTACTTACAACATTTGAAGATCTTAATCCGAGTGTGATTTTTTCTAAAGCATTCTCAATATTTTCATTACTAATCTTTTGAGAAAAATTTCTTGCACAATGAATCGCACTTTCATTCATTAAATTTTCAAGATCAGCTCCAGAGAAACCTGCGGTTCTTGCAGCCCAGAAATTCAAATCAACATCATCTGAAAGAGGTTTACTTAGAGAATGAACAGAAAGTATCTTATTTCTACCTTTTATATCTGGAAGTAAAACTTCTATTTTTCTATCAAATCGGCCAGGCCTTAGTAAAGCTGAGTCAAGAATATCTGGCCTGTTTGTTGCCGCCAATACAATTATTCCAGAATTTTCAGAGAATCCATCCAACTGTGTTAAAAGTTGATTTAGAGTTTGTTCCCTTTCATCATTACCACCGCCAATACCTGCACCTCTTTGCCTTCCAATTGAATCAATTTCATCAATAAATATAATACAAGGGGAATTTTCCTTTGCTTTTTCGAATAGATCTCTAACTCGACTTGCTCCAACCCCTACAAATAACTCAACGAATTCTGAAGCAGATATCGACAAGAAAGGAACTCCAGATTCTCCTGCTATTGCTTTTGCTAATAACGTTTTTCCCGTTCCTGGTGGACCAATTAAAAGAACTCCTTTAGGAATTTTCGCTCCCAGATCATTTAATCTTTTAGGATTTTTAAGGAAGTTTATCATTTCTTTTAACTCTTCTGCGGCTTCTGGAACACCAGCAACGTCATCAAATCTTGTATTTACATCTTCAATAGTAAAAAATTTTGCTTTGCTTTTTCCAAAACCAAAAGCTTTTGAGGCTATCTTTGAAGTACTCTTGAGAATTAATATAAAACTAAAAATAAAAATCAATAAGAGAAAAAAGGTTGCTGTTGAATTAGCTATAGATGAATCTTTTCTGCTGTTATTAATAGTAAGATCGACATTATTTTCAGATGATTTTTCAATAATTAACTGATCGTTATAAAGAATTGGGATTTTTTCCTTACTTCCATCTTTGTATAAAACATCTATCTCTCTTCTTCTAGGGTAAAAATATATTGATAAAACTTTTCCAGAATCAAGATCCAAAAGAAGATCTGAATAACTTTTATTAGATTTTGAATATGAGAATTTAGAATTTAAAAACACTATAAGTTATTTAAAAACGTTTTATACAAAGCATATCTCTTCTAATTAAAAATTGTTAGTAGTGAAATGAATAAAGTATATATTTTCTAGATTCCCAACCAAAGGTTATAATTAGAAATTATTGTTTACTTAAATATGGCTGTACCAAAGAAGAAGAAATCGAAAAGCAAGAGAAACCAAAGACATGCTGTTTGGAAAGCAAAAGCATCTGATGCTGCTCAAAAAGCTCTTTCATTAGGTAAATCTGTTTTAACAGGAAAAGCTCAAGGTTTTGTTTACCCAATAGATGAAGAAGAATCTGAAGATTAATTTTACTAAGAACCTAATTTAAAGGCTTCAAGAATTAACGCATATACAGCTCCAATTCTTATTTTATCTAAAGACAGCCATAGTAAATATATATTTGAATTCCTTGATGGCTTCATTCTTATAATGACTTCAAAGAGAATTATTATTACTGGAATCATCATTAACTCATTTTTTCCTTCAGAAATAAATTTTGTAATAAAATTAGCAAATAAAAAATAACCAAATAATATAGATAACAAATTTAATGATTTATCCTTCCATGAAGACTTTAAGAAGCCTAAAAATATTAAATTTAATGAATCGTAAAAAACAGTAAATCTTGTTTTTTGCATTTTTCAACAATTATTTAAAAATTTAACTAAGTACTCATAATTGATATATTTTCCATTAAGTACAGGACCAGTAATGATTTTAGTATTTTTTTTATCATCACCTAATGAATTTACTAAACATTTTAAGGGCAAATCCTTATCAAAATAAGTTGGAATATTTGATCTAACGCATATTGTCGGAACTTTTGCAGATAAAGAAGATTTTACTCCAGGTATAGAATCTTCAAAAACAATTGAATTAGAAGTTTTAATTCCACTTAACGCAATAGCTTTTAAATAGGGTAATGGATGAGGCTTATGAAGATCAACATCTTCACTTGAGATAAAAAATTCAAAAGGATTTTTATCTCCAAAGAGTAAATTAATCAGTAATGTTACTTGTATTCTCGAACTAGAAGTAACTACGAATTGTCTAACTTCCCTTAATTTTAATTCATTAACTAACCTTTTTACACCAACTTTTAAAGTTACTGCACCATCTTTTAATAAGGATAAATAGTGTTTTTGTTTTTCAAGATGAATCTTGCTAATCAATTCTTTAGTGAAATTCTGATTTTTTTGTTTAGCAAAAAATGCAATCCTATTCTTTCCACCATTAATTTTTAATAAATCTATATAGGTATTTTCATCCCAATACCAGTCTATACCTAAGACTTCAAAAGATCTATTAAATGCAGGTAGGTGAGCCTCTAGTTCAGTATTTGCGATAGTACCGTCTAAATCCCAATAAACTCCTTGCAAGTAAGACATTAAGGATTTAAATATTTTTACCTTTTATAAAATATTAGCGCAATAACAGCTGGACCAGCTATTGCTACAACTGCTAATGGTATAAGTGTTGCCATGGTAGTAAAATAATATTGTGATACTATTTTTACAAAAAATCTACACAACTGTACCAATAAGTTACAAGATTGAATTAAATCATGAAATCATGGACATGTATAGAGAAATGTGGAGCATGCTGTCAGATAGATTTAAAATATAGAGAAAGCCTCACCAATATTCTAAGTAAAAAGGATATTGAACTTATTAAATCAATGACAGGGAAAGATGGATGGTGTAAACATTTTGATAAAAAAAATATGAAATGTAGAATTTATTTAAGAAGACCTCATTTTTGTAAAGTAAGTTTATTCTCTATGAATTTCAAAGAATATAAAAAGAAGGGAGATGATTTTCTAATTGATTGTTGTAAAGACCACATTAGTTTTATATATGGGAAAAAAAGTGATGAAATGAATAGATTTAAGCAGGCAATATTGAATAAATAATTATGAACAAAGATGATGAAAATATAGAAAAAGGGTTTGTATCAATCTTTTTAACAAGTTTTACCACCATTTTCATAGCTGAATTAGGTGATAAAACTCAATTAGCGACGTTAATGTTATCTGCAGAATCAGGTAAACCTATGATTGTATTTCTAGGAAGTTCATTTGCTTTACTTTGCTCAAGTATCGCAGGGGTTTTAATTGGGAAATGGATATCTACAAAGATCTCAAAAGAAAAGTTTTCTTTATTTACAGGAATATTAATGACATTAGTAAGTATATGGATTGGTTATACTATTTTTAATATAAATTATTGAAATGATTATTAATCTATTAATTTCCTCTTTCATAACTATATTTATTGCTGAACTTGGTGATAAGACTCAATTAGCTACTCTTACACTTAGTGGAACATCAAAAAAGCCATTAGCAGTCTTTCTAGGTTCTTCTGCTGCTTTAATTCTTGCAAGTCTTGTAGGAGTTTTAGCAGGCGGTTCCATATCAAATTTTATACCTGAAATTTATCTAAAACTTATAGCATCTTTAACTTTTTTAATTATAGGTTCAAGATTAATATTTGATTCCTTGAATAAATAAAAAATAAGAATTAATTTTTATCATTAAGATGATGTAAAATTAAACTAATAAATTAACTTCAATTAAAGTAAGTTATTAAAGTCTTTATGTTTAACACTTCTCATATCATAGATAATATAAAAAAAGATGAAATAGTTGAATATAAAAAACTCTGCAAGTTATTAAAAATATCAAAAAAGAATGATAAGGATAAGTTAAATATTGCATTAGATGCATTAGAGAAATTAGAAATTATAAGGAAGAATGATAAAAATGAATTTGAAAATATTAAAAATGAAAATCATATTTCTGCAAAAATTAGATGTAGTAGTAAAGGATATTGTTTCGCGGTTAGAGATAATTCAAATGAAGATATTTACATTAAAGAAAATTTACTAAATTATGCTTGGAATGGAGATAAAGTACTCGTGAGAATTATTAAAGAGGGTCTCAGGAGAAGATCTCCAGAGGGAGTCGTTGATTGTGTCTTAGAGAGAGAAAATAAGATACTTTTAGCAAAAGTTGAAATTGTAAATGATAAGGTTTATGCATTCCCAATAGATGATCGAATATTAGCTAAAATAATACTTCCAAATAAAGATAAAAAATATTTATACAATCCTGAAATAAAGAATATTGTAAAAGTAGAAATTGATATCTTTCCAATAGCACAAGAAGAGGGGAAAGGTCATGTTATTAAAGAGTTAAAATTAAATAATGATAATGATGATGATGATGATGAATTTGTTTTATCAAAAAATAACATCAACATTAAGGAAAGAGAGGCATATCTAGAAATAATAGAGCCAGAAATGGAGCAGAGGTTAGATTTGACCACTGAAAATTCCTTCATGTTTAAAAGTTGGAAAAATAATAATTCTCCATTACTTCCACTTATTCAAATAAACATCAATAAAGATAAAACATCTAAACTCTGGATACATGTAAACTCCATAGCAGAAAGGATAAATTTCAATAGTAAAAATATATTGGAATATTTTAATGATAATTTTGAATCAATTCCTTTAACAACTAATTGGTATAATTTTCTCGAAGAAAGATTAATAAATAATGCTGAGTTTAAAATTGGTGAGAAAAATAAAGCCATTAGCTTGTGTATTTCCCTATCAAAAAGAAAAGATATAATTGATTGGTCTTTTCATCTAACTAATGTGAAATGTAAAGCAGTTATAGAGAACAAATATTTAGAAGCACTTAATAAAAGGAAATCAAAATTAACAAGCAAAATACTTCAACCTTATGAAAAGTACGAAGAACAAATAAAATCAATAATTAATATAGCGAAAGTATTCCGCAACAAACAAATAAAAAAAGGGAAATATGAGATTCCAAGAGAAATAAATAAAATTAAAAAATTAGATGAGTTTTATATTCATAAACCATGTGAATACTCAGTTGATTATTTTGAACCTATCAATACATTGGATCCACAAACATATATTTCGCCAATCTTATTTGAAGCTGATGCTATATGGTACCAACATTCAAAAAATTATAATTTAAGGAACATATCATTTTATTCGAATAATTTAGATTATTTAAATGTGAATGAATTAATTAAAAATTCACAATTAATCGATAATAATTTCGAATTAGATGATGAAGGAAATATCTTATTAGAGACACTTTTTAATCATTGCAAAGACGAAAATAAAAAAAGAATTTTAAATAAATATCTAATAAATAATTTAAGAACTAATAAAGCATTAATTTTTCAACCACAAGACTTAGATAATAAATATCTATTTGCGAACTCTCCTTGGACATTACCTTCCAAAGATTTTATTAATCTTGCAAATCAATATAATATTTTTTTAATGTTTAAAAACTCAAAAAGATTTAAACATATAAATATTTTTAAAAAAGACTCTTGGAAAAAAGTAAATACAAAATTATTTAATATAAGTAGTCTTAAAATATCAAATTTATTATTTGATTCCTCAATTTTAGAAAGATATAATACATTCAAAGCTAAAAGTAATTCTTATATTTCAAATATAATAAGTTTAAAGAAAATTAGAGAAGCAGAAAAATTAGTTGGAGAAAAATTTAAGGGACTTATTATTACAGTTCAAAGTTATGGCTTGTTTGTAGAACTACCCAAATTATTTATAGAAGGGTTAGTTCATGTAAGTACATTAAATGATGATTGGTATGAATATAGATCTAGGCAAAATCTTTTAATAGGTAGGAAATCAAAAAATACATTTCAAGTGGGAGATTTAGTTGATATAAAAATCATAAAAGTAGATATTTTAAAATATCAAATTGATCTTGAATTAACAAATAATTAAAAAGTATGGATAAAGTATATGTAGTTATTATTTTGGCGAATATCTCAAAAAATGAATATTAACAAAAAATTAATCGCTTTTTTTATTTTTTCAATTCTTACTTTATCAATCCTTAATATAAAAAATACTGAAAAAACAAAATTTTATTTATTTACTTCTAAATTAGAAGAAATATCTTTAGGAAATTTAATTACGATAACATTTATATCTGGATTTTCATTTGGTTCAGTATTAAGTTTAATTTCTAACAATAATTCAGAAGAGTTAATAAATGATAATTTCATTAATGACGAAGAGATAAATAAAACTGATAAAAATGAATTTAGCCAGGAATATGATTCTAATCGACCTCCTGAAAGGGATTTACGTGAATCGCAGCCAACAATATCTGTCAATTATAGATTTGTAGATCAAGATAACAATTTTTATAGCTCAAAAAATACAAAAGAAACAATAAATAATTTAAATAACGTTGATAATGATTGGGAAAATTATGATAATGAATGGTAATTTTGCAGATAAATATTATTAAAAACAAATTTTATAATTTATAATGTAGAAAAATATACAAAACATGGAAGAGAGTAAAAATTTTAATCATTATGATGAGAGTACAGAAGTAAGTATTAACAAAGAAGAAATAGAAATAAAAGATAAAAAATCAGAATCAAAATTTAATATTAAGAATCAATTAGAAGAAAATATTAATGTAAAAGAAAATAATAATGCGAATATTGATCCAAATGTAAATATTTCTCATAAAGGGAATAACAAAACAATACAAGATAAAAAAAAAGATGAATTAACCTCTAATTTCAATGCTAAAAACAGTAATATTAATATTGATAAAAGCAATAATGAAATAATTCAAGAAAATATAGTCGAAGACGACAAATTAACTGTTGTAGAGGGCAAATCAATTACGAATACAGATAAAGCAGCTGAAATTCTTGATAAAAATAATCCTAAAGAAAAAACAGTCGAAGAAGACAAATTAACTGTTGTAGAGGGCAAATCAGTTACGAATACAGATAAAGCAGCTGAAATTCTTGATAAAAATAATCCTAAAGAAAAAACAGTCGAAGATGACAAATTAACTGTTGTAGAGGGCAAATCAGTTACCAATACAGATAAAGCAGCTGAAATTCTTGATAAAAATAATCCTAAAGAAAAAACAGTCGAAGATGACAAATTAACTGTTGTAGAGGGCAAATCAGTTACCAATACAGATAAAGCAGCTGAAATTCTTGATAAAAATAATCCTAAAGAAAAAACAGTCGAAGATGACAAATTAACTGTTGTAGAGGGCAAATCAGTTACCAATACAGATAAAGCAGCTGAAATTCTTGATAAAAATAATCCTAAAAAAATATCCACCAATATTCCAACAAAAGCAAAATCTAAACCAGTTAAACAACCACCGATTGAAAAGAAACCTTTTCTTGAATTCGTAAATGATCATTTAATTCCAGAAATTGAGAATGAATTTAAATTAAAAGGTAAAGAAGTTAAGAAAATAAATATCCAAAAAACACATAGACCAATAGCTGAGGACATATGTTGGGTAATTTATTGCGAAATTAAAGATACTTGCAATTTTTGGTTGTCATTTGAGAAAGAAGATATCACTTCATTAAAAAGTTTTTCTTTATGTAAAAATTATGAAAAACCAAGTATTATCGAATCCTTTTTAATAGATGAAAAGAAAATAACTCTTAAATTAATAATTTCAAGAATATTGCAAAGATTAAATGGTCAAAAGTTAATTGGAGCTAATTAACACACTAAAATTACACCTAGTTAACTTTTTCCTCAAAAATAACAACAATAGTAAATAATAGTATTAATGATTAAATAAAAATGGTTCAAACTCCTGATACAAAAATTAAAACCAATATTAATAGAGGAAAAGATCCAGCAAAGGAAACTATTCTTACTCCTAGATTTTATACAACTGATTTTGATGAAATGGCTAAGATGGACTTATCCATCAATGAAGAAGAGTTAGAAGCTATTTGTGAAGAGTTTAGAAAAGATTATAATAGACATCACTTTGTAAGAAATAAAGAATTTGAAGGTGCTGCTGAAAAGCTAGATCCTCAAACAAGAGAAGTATTTATTGAATTCCTTGAACAAAGTTGTACATCAGAATTTTCAGGTTTTTTACTATATAAAGAATTAAGTAGAAGAATTAAAGATAGAAACCCTTTATTAGCTGAATGTTTTGCTCATATGGCAAGAGATGAAGCAAGGCATGCTGGATTTCTAAATAAATCTATGAGTGATTTTAATTTGCAATTAGATTTAGGATTTTTAACAGCAAGTAAAGACTATACTTTTTTTAAACCTAAATTTATTTTTTATGCAACATACCTATCAGAAAAAATTGGTTATTGGAGATATATAGCGATATATAGACATTTTGAAAAAAATCCTAATAATAAAATATTCCCAATTTTTAATTTCTTTGAGAATTGGTGCCAAGATGAAAATAGGCATGGAGACTTTTTTGATGCTTTAATGAAAGCTCAGCCCTCTACAGTAAGAGGATTTCAAGCTAAATTGTGGTGTAGATTCTTTCTTTTAGCTGTCTTTGCAACTATGTATATTAGAGATGTTGGAAGGAAAGAGTTTTATGAAGCTCTTGGTTTAAATGCAAGGGAATATGATGTTTATGTTATTGAGAAAACAAATGAAACAGCTGCAAGAGTGTTTCCCGTTGTTCTGGATGTTAATGATCCGTCATTCTATACAAGACTTGAATTAATAGTTGAGAATAACAAACATCTTTCAAGAATTGACGGAGAAAGTGGAAGTAAGATTAATAAATTATTTAGAAAACTTCCATACTTTGTTTCAAACGGTTATCAATTATTAAGACTATACTTATTAAAACCTTTAAATAGTGAAGAATTTCAACCTGCAATAAGGTAATTTCTGATCATTTAAGGAATTATCTTAGAAAAAATGGTCCTCACTTCTTATATAAATAAGGAAATAGATTTTAATGAAGAAAACAAACAATTATTAGAAGAGGTAATATCTCATGGCTTATCACTTGGTGCTGATTTTGTAGAAATTTTCCTAGAAAATACAGATAATATTTCAGTCTTAGTTGAAGAAGATTGCATAACAAGTGTAAGCCCATCTTTTGGCAAAGGAGCAGGTATAAGAATATTTAAAGACAAAAGAGATGGATTTGTTAGTACGAATGATTTATCTAGAAAAGGTTTAATAAGTTCAATAACTCAAGCAATAGAAATGTTAGATATAAATTCAACAACATTAAAAAGGTTTCAAGGTCTTGAGAATATTAGAAACTATAGTATTGATAAAAATACCTGGTTAGAATCTATACCTACAGTTAATGAGATAGGCGAAAAATTATTATCAAGTACCAAATTCTTAAAAAAAGAAGAAAAGGTTAATGTTAGAAAAGGAAGTTATGCTAGAAATTGGCAAAAAGTAATAATTGCTTCTAGTGATGGAACATTTGCTAAGGATATTCGCTTACATCAAACGGTAGGATTAAACGTGATAGCTTTAGACAAGCAATATAGATCTTCTGGTAGTAGACGATTCGGATCCTCTGACAGCCCTAATGAATTTAAAAATTGGAATCATGAAGAAGCTGCAAATGATGTTTTAGAAAGTTCCATGAATATGCTTTATGCGGATTATGTAGATGCATGCCAAAAACCAGTTGTATTAGCGAATAAATTTGGTGGTGTGATTTTTCATGAAGCATGTGGACATTTATTAGAAACGACGCAAATAGAGAGAGGAACTACTCCTTTCGCCAATAAATTAAATAAAAAAATAGCCCATGAAGCCGTAACTGCAGTAGATGAGGGTATATCTCCGGGTTCTTTCGGTTCATTATCTGTAGATGATGAAGGGATGGAACCAGAAAAATCAGTATTAATAAAGGAAGGGGTATTAAAGAAATTTATTTCAGATAGAGCAGGAGAAATGAGAACTGGACATAAAAGAACTGGAAGTGGAAGAAGACAAAATTATTCATTTGCGGCTGCCTCTCGAATGAGAAATACTTTTATCGCAAAAGGAAATTATTCAAAGGATGAATTGATAAATAGTATTAACGATGGCTTATATTGCAAATCCATGGGAGGAGGAAGTGTTGGAGCAACTGGACAATTTAATTTTGCAGTTGAAGAAGGTTATTTAATTAAAAATGGAAAATTAACAAAACCAGTAAAAGGAGCTACCTTAATTGGTGAGGCAACAGAGGTTATGCCTAAAATATCTATGTGCGGAAACGATCTTGAATTGGCGCCAGGTTTTTGTGGATCTATAAGTGGAAGTGTTAATGTTACTGTCGGTCAACCACATATTAAAGTTGATTCCATAACAATTGGAGGTAGGTAATCTAGATGGATTTAAGAGACATAACAAATTTTATAAGCAATAGTGCAGAATCATTAAATATAAAAAAGTGGGATTTCGGTGCAAGCTTTTCAAATGATTTTTCAGTACAAGTTGATAAAGGAATTGCCAAACAATTAAAGGCATCTCAAAAACAAGTATTAACACTAAGAGTATGGAATGATAATAATTTAGTAGGAATAACGACAACAAGTGATTTAAGTGAAAATGGTTTAAAAAAAGCTTTGTATCAAGCAAATTTAGCCTCAGATTATGGAAATAAAAATGAATTAACAGACTTTTCACCATTAGCTAAAGATCCTATAGAAAAAATAAAAGTAGCTAAAAGATCTCCTGTAGGAATAAAGAAATTACTAGAAGCATTAAGAATCGCAGAGAATAAATTATTGAACAAACATTCAGCTATAAAGACAATTCCATATAACGGATTATCAGAAAGTTTTTTTAAAAGAGTTTATGCAAACAGTGAAGGAGCTCAAAGAAGTTATGAAAAAAGTCAAGCAGCAATTTATCTATATGCTAGGGCTGAAGAAAATAATAGAAAACCAAGAAGTTCAGGATCTGTAAAAATAGGATATGGATTAGAAGATTTAGACATTAATTCTTGTATTGAAGAAGCCGCAGAAAAAACAATTTCCCATTTGAATTATTCAGCTATAGAAACAGGTAAGTATAAGATCTGTTTTTCTCCAGAATCATTTCTAACCTTAATAAATGCATTTAGTTCAATGTTTAATGCAAGAAGTATTATTGATGGAGTTAGTATTTCGAATAAGGAATCTATTGGTGAAATGATTGCTAATCCCTCATTAAATGTTTTTGATGATGGGTTACATGAAAAAAATATTTCTTCAGCACCTTTTGATGGTGAAGGTACTCCAACCAAAAAATTATGTCTTATTAATCAGGGAAGGTTAGAAAATTTCATACATTCAGAATCAACTGCTAGGATTTTTAAAACTAAACCAACTGGACATGCTGGACTTGGATCAAAAGTTTCTGTATCAACTGATTGGATAGTCGTAGAAAGATCTGCAGAGGTAATATCTCAGGACAATGACTTAAATCATAAGGACTATTTAGGAAAATATATTTATATAGAAGAACTTAATGCAATTCATGCAGGAGTAAAAGCTAGTCAGGGTTCCTTTTCTCTACCTTTCGATGGATGGCTATATGAAAGAGGTAAGAAAATATCAATTGAAGCTGCTACTGTCGCTGGTGATTTCAAAACCTTACTAAAAGAAATTTTAAGTATTGAAAAGAAACAATATTTAACTACAAGTGGTATCTCACCTCATATTTGGGTTAAAGAATTGTCAATCACCGGTGACGCGTGAATATAATTTTTTGGGGTACTCCCGATTATTCTATAGAATCTTTAAAAAAACTAATAGATTCTCATCATAAAATTTCTGCTGTAATTACACAACCAGATAAAAAAAGGTCAAGGGGTAGTAAATTGATTGCCTCACCAATAAAGAAAATTGCACTTGATCATAATATTCCAGTATTCACACCAAATAAGATAAAAAATAATATTAGATTTATTGAAAACTTAAAATTATTCAAAAGCGATGTTTTTGTTGTTATTGCTTATGGAAAGATATTAAGTAGAGAAATACTATCTATTCCAAAATATGGATGTTGGAATGCCCACGCCTCACTATTACCGAGATGGCGAGGAGCAGCACCAATTCATTGGGCATTATTAAAAGGTGATTCTTTTACAGGTGTTGGGATAATAAAAATGGACGAAGGATTAGATACTGGAGATATTTTGTTAGAAGAAAAAGTACGAATTAGGGAAAGTGATAATTTACTTACCTTAAGTCAAAAACTTAGTATCCTTTCTTCAAATTTAATTTACAAATCCTTAGAAATAATAGAGAACGAACCTAAAGCTGTAAACTCTAAATTAACCTCACAAAAATTAAAAGATTTAGAAATTAAATATGCAAGAATGATAAATAAAGAAGACTATAAATTAGATTTCAATGACTCTGCTGAAAATATAATAAGAAAGGTGAAAGGTTTATTTCCTAGAACATTTATAATTCATAATTGTAAAATTTTAAAGATTTTAGATGTCAGATCACTTAGTCAAACAGAGACAAAAAAAATTGAAAAAACTTACACAGAAAAAAATATAAATTACATTGGACATGTATTAGAAATTTTTAAAAATGAAGGAATTGTTATAGCTACTAAAAATGGACCAATATTAATAAAAGAAATTAAACTTGAAGGCAAAAATATTTCAAAAAAAGATCAATTAATTCAACAATTAAATCTTAAAAAAGGGGAAAAAATATAATTATTCTTTTTTTGAAAAGCCCCAAACAAAAGATAAAAGAATAAGTATGTAGAAATAATAATCAGGTAAAAATATTTCTTTTACCAATGTATTTAATATGAGTTTTATTCCAACTATTAGAATAGCTATATATCCTGCCATTTCTAATCTAATGAAATATTCTAAAAGTCTCAAAAATATTTCTGAAGTAAACCTTAAGGCAATAACCCCTATAAGTGCTCCTATTACTATTAGTATATATTGATCACTTATGGCTACTGCGGTAGTAATACTATCTATTGAGAATGCTAAATCAGTTATAGACAATAATGCTACTACTTTTAAAAAATCAAATTTTTTATTTTTAATTGATAAATTATCAGAGAGAGAAGTATCTGTCTTCTTATTTTTTAAAATAACATTAGAGAAAAATAAATATATTAAATACAGACCTGCAAATATTCTTATAAAAAGAAACTTTAATAAAAAGCTAGATAACAAGATAAGTAATATCCTAAATAAAAGTGAAATAGTTATACCAATATTTAAAGCATTAGTTCTGTCAGTTGTATTTTTTAAAGATTTCGACAAAGATGCTAAAGCAACAGCGTTATCCGCTGAGAGTAATATTTCCAAACTTATTAAAATTGGTAGTAATGTTAAAATCTCTGACCAACTGTCTATTTGATCGAGAGTAGGTATAAATGAGTTTACCGAAGCTGTATCCATTAATTATTTTCACAGTCAATCAAAATCTAATATAATGTGAGATTGTTTGCTAATCAAGGTGATTAAATACTTATGAGTCTCAAATCAATAATTAATTATATACAAAACTCTCAAGTAACAAATGAATTAATAGGAAGGTTAAACAAAGAAAAGGAAATAAATATTATTGGTTCAAGTAGATATGCTAAAGCAATTTTAATAAATAGTATTGCAAGTAAATTGAATAAAAATATATTTTTAGTATGTTCAAATACAGAGATAGCATATAAATGGTATGGATATTTTGAAAGTATTAATAATAATGAAGTTCTATATTATCCGCCAAATGAAAATTTACCTTATGAGATTAGGAGTAAGTCAAGTGAAGTTGAATATTCTCAATTAAATATTATTAGTAGATTACTAAATAAAAATGATAATTCACCAAGAAATATAGTAATTACAACAGAAAGATCTTTACAACCACATTTATTGAATAAAAAATATTTCATTGATTCAAATTTAAATCTTAAAAAAGGTGATAACTTAGAATTAGTAGAGCTCACAAAAAAATTAATAGCTTTAGGGTACACTAAAGAAGAAATAACAACTACCGAAGGTCAATGGAGTAGAAGAGGAGATATTGTTGATATATTTGCAGTTAATAATGAAGTACCAATAAGAATAGAATTTTTTGATAATACTATAGAAAAGATAAGAGAATATGACCCCTCTAATCAAAAAACACTAGATACCATAAATAATATAAATATTTCTCATTGTGGATCATTTCAAAAGATAATAAAAGAACTTAAATATTTATCTTTAGAAAATGATTTTATACTTGATAAAAATAATAATAGTAGATTAAATTTAGATAGATATTTAGGATTAATTGAAAAAAATCCTTCAAGCATTATTGATTTTATTGATAGTCGATCATTAGTAATTTTTGATGAATTAGAAGAATGTAGAAAGTTTACAAAAAATTGGTTTTATGATTCAGAAGATAATTTTAAATATAATTATGAAATAATCAATGATATCTTAAAAAAGAATAATATTAATAAAAAATTAGATCAAAATTTATATAAAAATGATGAAGAAATATATAACAATTTTTTAAAATACTCCAGGATTAATTTATATGAATTTGAATCTAAGTTTAATAGCAAAAATAAATTTTTATTGTCAGATAAAATTATTTCATCACCTATAAAAAATATAAGTAAAATTTCACAAGAAGTAAAGAACTGTATTAACAATAATGATAAAGTTTGGATTATTACGGCCCAACCACTTAGAACGAAAGCAATCTTATTCGAAAATAAAGTTAATGCGTTTTATCTTGATAATTCTTCTAATATAAATAAATCTCAAAAGTTAATGAAAGAATTAATACCGATAATAATTAAAAAGAAAAACGATTATGAAATTGATGGTTTCTATTTACCTATCTGGAAAATAAAAGTATTTACAGATAAAGAATTATATGGCCAACAAAGTCTTTACAAAAACTTTTTTATCAGAAAAAGAAATAAAAGTATTACATCAAAAATAAACCTTAATAAAATAAATCCCGGTGATTATATCGTTCATAAAAATCACGGAATTGGTAAATTTTTAAAAATAGAAAAAATTAATTTCATAGGTGAATCCAGAGATTACTTAGTTATTCAATATTCGGACGGAAAAATAAGTGTCGCAGCTGATCAACTTGGAAGTATTAATAAATATAGATCAACTGGAAATTTAAAACCTAGAGTTAACAAATTAGGTGGAACCGAATGGCAAAAAGTCAAAGAAAAAAACAAAAAAGCCATTAAAAAAATAGCAGTAGATCTTTTAAAACTTTATGCAGAAAGAGAGAAATTGAAAGGATATGCATACCCAAAAGATGGTCCTTGGCAAAATGAACTAGAGGACTCATTCCCACATCAGCCAACTCCTGATCAAATAAAGGCTGTTAATGATATCAAGAATGATATGGAAAAAAATATTCCCATGGATAGATTAATTTGTGGAGATGTTGGATATGGAAAGACAGAAGTTGCAGTAAGAGCGATTTTCAAAGCCATTACATCTGGAAAACAAGTAATATTATTAGCACCAACGACAATACTTGCACAGCAACATTGGAAAACTATTAGTAATAGATTTTCTCCATATCCAATAAAAATTTCGCTCCTAAATAGATTCAAAAAGGAATCAGAAAAAAAGGAAATTCTTAAAGGATTGATTAATAATACCGTTGATCTTGTTGTTGCCACACATCAAATATTAGGGAAGGAAGTTGATATAAAAAATCTAGGTTTACTTGTTATTGATGAAGAACAAAGATTTGGTGTAAAACAAAAAGAAAAGATTAAGAAAATTAAAAAAAATATTGATGTATTAACTTTAACCGCAACACCTATCCCAAGAACTTTGTACATGAGTCTTTCAGGGATTAGACAAATGAGTCTTATAGAAACACCTCCTCCTTCTCGAAGGTCCATTAAAACATATTTATCTGAAATTGATACAGATGTAATTAGAACTGCAATTAGCCAAGAACTCGATAGAGGGGGACAAATATTCTATGTTCTACCAAGGATATCAGATATAGAACAAGCTATTGATAAGTTAAAAAATATGTTCCCTAATTTAAAATTTATAATTGCTCATGGTCAAATGAATGAAAATGATTTAGAAAATGCAATGATAACATTCAATAGTGGCGAAGTAGATTTGATGATTTGCACCACAATAATTGAAAGCGGCTTAGATATACCTAAAGTAAATACTATCATTATTGAAGATGCTCACAAATTTGGTTTATCTCAGCTTTATCAGTTAAGAGGTAGAGTTGGAAGAAGTGGTGTACAGGCTCACGCGTGGTTGTTTTATCCTGATGTAAATAAAATTAATGAAGCGTCAAAGCATAGATTAAAAGCTATAAAAGATTTTTCTGAACTTGGGAGCGGATATCAACTTGCTATGAAGGATATGGAAATTAGAGGAGTTGGAAGCTTATTAGGTGAAGCACAAAGTGGGCAAGTAAATAACATTGGATACGACTTATATATGGAGATGCTTAAAGAGGCTATATCAGAATTAAATGGCAAAGAAATACCAGAGGTTAAAGATACACAAGTAGATTTACCTGTTAATGCTTTTATTCCTGGTACTTGGATATTAAATAGAGAAGAAAAACTAGAAGCATATAAAAACATAACAACTTGTCAAAATAATGAACAAATAACGGAATTAGCAAGTGATTGGGCAAATAGGTATGGATTAATACCAAAGCCAGTTGAATCTTTACTTCAAATTATGAGGCTAAAGTTACTTGCAAAAAAATGTGGCTTCATAAGCATAAAAATTAAAAAGCCAAACATAATACTAAATACAAGAATGAAAATGAATACTTTTAAACACATTAAAGAAGAACTGCCTATAAATATTCAAAATAAATTTGTATTTCAAAGTGAACATGAGAGAGAAATGTCTAGAGTAATTATTCGTGGTTTAGGAGTACTTGATGCCCAAATGCAAATAGAAAATCTAATTAATTGGTTCAGTATTATGTCTGTTTCAGTTGAAAAGCTTTTAAAACAAGAAATTAAAATTTAATTATTAAAAAAATATTCAATTAACCCAAAAATGATTTATTTAGGTTAGCTTAATACAAATTTCAAAATGCATGGGTGAATACATTGATATTGGAGTTCAAACTCCAATATTTGCTTATATAGTATTAATTTCTTCAGTAGCAATTGGAGCCTTAGCATTGTTAGGCTTTGAGACAGAAAATGATGACGATGATTCTGATTCTGGTAGCGGTGGTCTAATGCAACCTATTTAACTTTAACGATACTTAAATTTTTTTGATCTTGGTAATAGTAACTTTATAATTCTATTAACGCTTCCTGCAATCAAAAATATAGAAATTAAAAATATAAAACAAATTAATAAAACAATTATTATCTCTAATGAGTATGATAAAATTTCCAATAAATTACTAAAAGCATTGATTACATTATTTTTAAAAGAATAAAATAATTCCATCTTTTTTGGAATTAAATAATTTATTAATAATAAAAACAACCCAAATATCATCATAAAAAAGGATTCCTTCATTAGTTCTCTTCTTGATTTGCCTCTTTTATTTAACTTATTTTTAAATAAATATTCTCTTGATTTTCTTTTTATATTTGGCATTTTTGTCAGCACCAATAAAAGTGAAAAATTAACCTAAATCTTATAAATTATTTGATAATTTAATTATTTTATTTTTATCACAATATTTGAGGAATTGCTAATTATGGAAATATTTTTATTTCTAGAATCCTTATTTTCAAAGAAATAAAAACCTATAAATGTAAAGAATGAAATGCTTAATAATGCTATTAAAGGTGGAAAAATAGTATTTGATAATCTATTCCTATCAAAAGAAATAAAGCTTTCCTTTCTTATATTGGGCAACAATTCATTGAAATCAATTTTTATTTCATTAAAATTCTTTAATTGATCAAAACAATTAATTATGTCAGAGAATTCTGCATATCCTATTTTTAATTTGAGGGGTTTTACCTCAGGTTTAGTACTTTTAAGAATAATTCTATAGCTTCCACTCTCATCAAGATTTAAATCAATAAGTTCAGACTCAATCTTTTCTTCTCGATCAAGTAAAGACAGTGCAGCACATTTATAAAAAGCCTTTATTACCGACTTTAGATGATCAATACTACCTTCTATTTCAGGTTGGTTTATGATTGAGAGTTTCCAACTCGAAATAATAGAGATATTATCCTTATTATCATTATTTGAATAATCCGGTAGTCCAGATATAACAAGTTCTGCAGAAGACTGATTAAAACTATATTTATTCTGAAGCATTTTATAAATTTGCTAAAACAAATCTTAATCTATTATATCCTTCTGCAGAGGAAGCTAATGATAAGGTAAGTAATATTTTTTTATAATATCTTTGGCTAAATTTAGAGTCTAAAAGATTTTTCACAATGATACTTTCTGTATTAAATCTTTCTTCAATTAATTCAATAAATCTTGATTGAAAATCATTCCAAAGTTCTGGTTTATTTATGTAATTATCTTTTGAAGAAACTATTGCCCTTATATATGGATATAGATATTTAGACATCTCAGATGTAATTTTAATTAAACCATCAAATTGCTCAGCATTAATATTATTATAACTTGGTGATTTTCTCATGGGATTTTTAGATCTTAATTTCCATATTGAAACTTTTGATGGAAATAAATGCTGTAAATTAAGTTTATTAGATATTGCAAACATAGACTCAGAACCATTTAAATCTATAGTTTCTAAAGCTAATAAAAGTAAATCTAACCTTTCAATAGATACTTTAGATATTGATTTATTAAAGTTAATTGTAGAAATGATTGTATAATTTAGTTAAGATTATTATAACAGAAAAATATAATTATCTCCATAAGAAATTATAAAGTTCATCAAGTTCATCATTTGTTATTAAACTATAACTCCATAAGGCCATTGGTAGAGAAGTATCATTTCTTATAGATAATTTAATTCCTAAGTCAATTGTAGAGTAACTTAATCCTATGTTTTTATTTAAATATGTAATAACTTTATTTGATATTTTTGAATTCATCTTAATTTAATATAATCCTTTGTATT
>CACNWD010000002.1 GCA_902624085.1 uncultured Prochlorococcus sp. | reverse complement strand
TACTTCTTATAATAGTAATCAATACTTCGTATAATAAGGTTTGAGGATTTGATTATGAATGAGAGGTTTTGGAAAGGATAATAAACCCAAAAAGGAACTTATAAGAAACTTTCACAAAATACCTTCTAAAGAACAGATAATTAATCATGCAGCAGAATTTCATGTAAAAGGTAATATTTCAAAAGCATCTGAATATTATAAATATTTCATAAAACAAGGTTTTAAGGATGAAAGAGTATTTTCTAATTATGGTTCAATATTAAAGGGCCTCGGAAAATTAAAAGAAGCAGAATCACTTTTTAGAAACGCAATTGAATTAAATCCTGATTTTGCGGAGGCGCATTGCAACCTTGGCAATTTATTGAGTGATGTTGGAAAATTAAAAGAGGCAGAATCATTCTATAAAAACGCAATTGAATTAAGTCCTGATTTTGCGGAGGCGCATTGCAACCTTTGAATTTTATATCAAAGTCTTGGAAAATTAAAAGAAGCAGAATCATTTTATGTAAAAACTATTTCACTAGATCCCAATTTTGTGATGGCATATTTTTACTTATCAACTTTTCAATACTCAGATAAAAGTCAAAGCTGGCAAAATCAATTGGCATCTAAAAATTTGCTAAAAAATAAATCACAAAAAGAAAAAGTTTATATTTATTTTGCAAAATCAAATATTTATCATAAAGAAAAAAAATATGCAGAAAGTTCGGAATATCTCCAATTAGCGAATAATCTCAAATTAAATCTTTATCCATCTAATTGTAGATATTTACTAAATCAATCACAACTTTTACTGTTAGAGAACCAAAAAACCGCTCAAGAAAAAAAAATTAAAGACTTTCCTGAAAGTATTTTTATTGTAGGGATGCCAAGAAGTGGAACCACATTAACTGAGTCAATTCTTGGTATGAATAGTAATGCGTATGAGTTAGGAGAAATTAATATCCTTGAAGAATCATTCTTAAAAAAGAAACACAATCTTGCAAAACTATATTTGAGAAAAGCAAATGTTGACGATCAAAAAAGCATAACAATTAATAAATGGTTATACAACTATCAATATGCAGGTATAATCTCTAATCAAATTCCAAATGCAAAAATCATTCATTGTTTTAGAAATCCTTTAGATAATATTCTTTCAATTTACCGAGCAAATTTTGCTAAAGGGAACTACTTTTCTTCTTCACTTGTTGACTGTGCAAAAGTTTATTTAGATCAAGAGGAAATTATGACTGAATATAAAAAGAGATTTAGATCAAAAATATATGACTTGCATTACGATTCACTAGTCAGTAATCCCACTCCAGAGATTAAATCTTTGATCTCTTGGTTAGGTTGGGAGTGGGACGATCAATATTTATCACCAAATCTCAATACGCGTTCAATTGCTACAGCAAGCAATGTTCAAGTTCGTTCGCCAATAAATTCAAAATCAATAGATGGATGGGAAAACTATAAGGAGATGCTAAGACCTGCTATGGAAATAATTACTGGAAAGGATAAATATAAAGACCTTAAATATTAATCAACAAATAATAATATGAATAGAGGAAAAAACTTTGCTTCATAATTTCTCTATAGAAACGATGACAGAGTGACAAAAAAATTGGCGAAAAGCCGCAAGAATACGAATATGACTACATTTTGACCTGGAAAACTATTCCCAGTCAATGGTATTCGGTCTTAAAGAAAGAGAAAACATCAGTTATTGCAACGGATAGTTGGGTCATACTAACAGACATTTCTTGGGTGAGCATGAGGTGAGCATGAGGTGAGCATGGATATCTGACAATAATCGTATTTGAACTATTCAAAAAAACGATTAATCCGTAAAGAATTCGTACAATTCAACTTAGATTATTAAAGTATATTTATAAATATTTACTAACTTCAGAAATTTTTATTTGAGATAAAACAACACCATTTAAATCTCTAACTATTACATAATCTCCATCTATTGAACTTTTTGAAATAGATGCTTTTGGGAAATCTCCTTCTTTAATTTTATCTATAAAACTTATCAATTCAGATTCATTAAATCTTTGGAGATTAGTTGAACCAATTCTTAAAGAATTTTGATTGGTCCCTAATAAATTATTAGACAAGGATCCTATTATTTTAGATTCACCAAATTTTTGGAGATTAGTTGAACCAATTATCAAAGAACTTCGAATAGTCTTTAATAAACTCTTATAAATAACCCTATTAGATATAAATCTGGCAGAAAGAAAAACTGGTATCAAGAAAATATTACTTAAATAAAATATTGATCCATATTTAAAAATTATTTGATTAAAACTTATTACTAATAGAATAAATTCAAATATTATTAGAAATATTAATTTGCTTCTAGTAAATCTTACTCTGAAAACTTTTGCATGAAACAAGATATTACACAAAGAAATCAGTATATACAATGCTAAGGGGAGAGAATATATTAGTAATATTTGTAATAAGAATACGTAAAAGACTTCAAATAATATTAGTAAAATTCGATTAAGAGGTTTTAACTTAGGAAATATTGCTACGCAGATAAATAACAATAAAAGAGGTAATGCAAAAGAAATCATTTATTAGGAACCTTTTTAATTTTTAAATTTTACTTCTGCAATAACTTCGCCATTTATATCATTTAAAATTAAATAATTTCCTATGATATTACTTTCACTAATAATATTGCCAGACAAGTCTTTAAGAATTACATAATTCCCCTTAAGAAAACTCTCTGCGATAGACAACTTCGGAAAGTAAGATTTTTTTAATTTTTCAAGAAGATCAGTTAATGAGGAATCTGATATTTGCTCGTTTGATGAAAACCTTTTATTATCAGAATCACTTTTGACCGATCCAAAACTATTATTATTTTTCTTTATCAATAAAATCATCAATATAATAATCGTAAATACTCCCAATGAAGCACCAATGATAATTGGACCAGATGAATCACCAGCGAAATCATCAAAACATATCTCTTTCGTAGAAGGTTTTCCACTCGAAGTTGTAGAGGGCGTGGTTATGCAAGTAGAACCTGCAATCATATGATCAAAGTCAACTGACTTAGAATTTGACAAAACTTCTTCATAGAATAAGTTATTATCTTTCATAACAAAATTTATTTCTATAAATATATCATCTGTAGAGAATCATAGACTTTCACGACTTCTCCATAGAGACAGTCATGATGCTCTGGGTGAGACAAGGGTGAGCAGGATCACGTCAGATCCATTGCAAATAGGTAAAAAAAATAACGGGTGATCTTCGGGTGAGCACACGTTTTTCAAGTTATAACTGGGTTCTCTACTCTTGGACTATTCCCACTCAATAGTACCGCCAAAAGTTGAATATAAAAACACAGTCATAGCAATGTATTTGAGCATATTATAACACGTACTTTCCCACGTGAAACCCACGTGAAACCTCGTATAGATTACCTACATTTATAATAAATTTGGTTGAAAATATCTTCAGTTATGAAAATATTTTCATCGCAAATCTAATCTATCTTTTATATTGATATATTCTTGCTCAGTTATTAACTCATATTTTTTAAGAGTAGTAAGAGCATGGATTTGTTTAAGATTTATTATTGAGTTTGATTCATATTCACTGTAAGAAGATTTTTGAAAAGAGACACTTGGAGACAGAGGTTTTTGAATAGCATCTATTGCTGTCCTAATTAATTGAGAAATTGATACGCCTGGTTTAGACATTTCTTTTAATTTTTTAAATTGATCATTTCTAATCTGTATTGATAATGATCTAAGATTTTCCATTTGTACTTGTACCTCCTTTTTCAATAAATTTTCCGACAATATTTTTATCAAGTTTTTCTAGCAACTGTCTAATAGCAGCATCTTGATTCTTTTCATTTAGATTTAAAAACTTCTCTTCAAGTATAAGAATTTGATCCTGTAATCCTTTGATCTTATAGGTAAGAGCATAAACTTTATTTTCTAAACTCTTAATTTCTTGATTATTTTTAAAAGATTTATTATTTAAATCTAATATTGATTCTTTATTGGAAACAATATTGATATTAAATAACTTTTTAAATCTTAAAAATTCTTCAGCTATAGATAAATTCATAACTTTCCTTAAAAAAATTCACTAACATCAACAACTTTGTTTCCATACCCTTGAAACGCTTGATCACATCCAATTTTCCACTTACAAAAACGACAATTTTGAGAATTAGGGTTAGCGAGTGGCAAGTCATCACTACCAGAGATTGAAAGTATTTCTCGAATACGTTTGCGAGTAGGTTCTGGAAGAACCTCAGCTAATGATTGAGGACCAGTAATCGTAAGAAATTCAATATTATTTTTATTAAATCCTCCTTCTTGATCAAAGTTTCCATAGCAAAGTGCAAAACCATAGATATCTGGAATAGGTGCACCTTTTGCTCTTGCCAAACCTTGAATCATATGACCATACAAACCGACCTGAATCCAGTGAGAGACTCGCTTCTTGCCAGATTTCGCATCGCAAACCATTAATTGACCATTTGGAAATCTGCATATTGCATCAGGGACACCAAATAAAGTATTTCCACATAAATTTACGGATTGTAATGGTAATTCCATATCAATTTCTGCATGTGGAAACTTATCTAAAATATTCAATTTTAAATGGTTCAAAACAGCAGCATGCCTTAATTCCCATTTTGCTAAAAATTCATGATCTACAGGAGCTTTATATCTCGTATTCATCCATAAGGATAAATTGCATGAATTAGAGTAACTAGCAGCCTCAGCTACTGAGCTAGGACCAAGGCATTCGAAACCCTTGGCTTTTTTCTTGAAATGTGAAAATTCCATTATTTAGTATTTTTTAAAAATTTAATTTTTATTAGTTGGTAAAAATATGGCTAGTGCAGCAGGTATATCCCTTAATTTGCATTGCTCTGCAATACTCATAATCACGTTTTCCAAGTAGTCTTCTTTCTGATATTGATTACTAGATATTGGTCCGTTTGATTCATTTACTTCTTTAGCGAAATAATTATTGACCAGTTCTTGAACCTCTAGAGATTGAAATACTGGTGCTCTTAATCTCAAATGATTACTTCCAGGTTCAACCTTTAAATTTAGATCGATTAAAGATTTTGCTAAAGTTAGTGTATATTCTTTCTCAAGATCAATAAGACAATCTCCAATTGAACCGGAGAGAGGATCATAAATTGATCCAAAGGTGAAATCACCATAGTCACTCCGCAAAACCTTTTCACTTACACCTTTTAAAATTCCTTCATGACAAAGTAAAAGGTGCTTATCGCTTTCATTAGATTGCGTAAAGAGACTATTTTGTTCAGGATGAGTCACTTTCTAATCCTCCATCTGATAAAAAGCATCAGGACTATGAACAGTCCTTAAAAAATAATTTCTAATTTTTAAATATTCTTTAAAAGAAATTAGTTTTCGCTGTTTTTCTTTGTCAGGTTCATCAGATCGTGCTTGAATAGTCAATGTAATACCTCCTAGGGTGTTATGTACTAGCCTTTGGGCAAAACCTGTGAAGTTCTGGTCAACTTCACGGGTTTTTTTTACTTTAAAGCAATCCCAAAGGCCTGGACCTGAAGCATAGCACAATTTTCTCGAGCTATGCAATCGAGTTTTCTCGATATTTATTATTTTTTTATCAAAATATGCTGAAATAAAGCTTATTTGTCAATTTTTTGATTAGAATTAAAAAAGAATTGCACTTATTAATAATGAATCAAGCCTCAGTAGAATCGATTAAATCAAACTTTGATCTTGCTAATTTTACAGAGGATGAGCTTCAAGAAAAAATCGATAGTCTTAGTTCTGAAGTAAAGAACTCTTTAATAAACCTATTGACTAAATTAGATGGGGATCTAACTATATACAAAGCAATAGGCAAAGAATTCGAGGCACAACAAATACAATTTGGCAACATTATTGAACTATTAGAAAAATTAAATAATCATCCAAGTCTTAAGCTTTTTAATTATCTATTTGGATATTATGAGAACAAAATTTCCTTACCAACAGGAACTATAGCTTTAAATAATTTAATAAATATTCTGAATGTCATTGATAAATTTCAGCCAATTCCTAGATTACCTTGGCCAAAAGTAAATGGGTTTCTACTTTTTGACAAAAAAACTGAAGAAAAACTTTTAGCGCCAGGTACTCATGATATTAATCAAGAAGATTTTTATGGCCGAGTTAATATTTTTGATTCTGAAGAAGATATTATTATTGGCAACCTACAAAGGCCTGAATATAACAATAGGAAAAACGACATTTTCAAGTTGTTTATAAACTTTAAAATCGCAAAGTGTATTGGTAAGACTCCAACTATTGATTATCTAAATTTACAAACTCAAAAAGTTGATAAGCAAGACATTAATTGGAAGATAAAAACCAAAGATGGCGATACAAACCTTGAGGACTATGTTACAGAATTATTTAAAAAGGTTTATAAAGATACTGAAGAAGAAATTAAGCAAAAAAATTTAGTTCCTAAAAATATTGATATTGATAGCAATAAATGGGATGAATTATTAAATAATGCAAAAGTGGTAAAATCTCAATTATTACTTTTGCAAACAAAACACAAAAACATATTAGATCATTTTGAATTTAAAGATGGAATAGCATCAGAACTACTTACCAGAAATAAACTTTTAATAGAAGTTAGAGAATTTTTAAATAATAATAAAACAAAAAAAGAGTGGGAATCGCTTGATATTGATGAAAGATTTTTGCCTGAAAGAAATATAATTGAAGCGATTCCTGGCGGTAAAGGTTTAATGAAACGAATATCTTTGTTAGAAGGTGGAGTTATAAGTTTCAAAAGAATATATCCAGTATGGATAGCTATGAAAATTCAAAAAGAAAATGCCAATGCTGAGGTAGACAAAAGATTTACGAGATACGAATTTAGATACGATACAACAGAATTAAATTCAGATAAAATGACAATAAAAAATAAATCTGAAAGAAAAAGCCAAATTTATGTTTTATCGAATGAATCCATTCCCGACAAATTCAAAATAGGAATAGCTAACAACCCCGAAATTAGAGCAAAACAAATCAGGATGGCTTTTAATGAGGAATCAAAATTTATTGTTGCAGCAAAGTGGCTTACACAGAATCCACAAAAAGTAGAGGAAGCAGTCTATCGTGATTTGGAACAATATAAAGATGGAGATTCTGGATTTTTCAAATGTAATTTAAAAAAAATATGTTCAACTATAAAAAAACATATTCAAGAATTAGATTAAATAAGAGTCTTGCGGTATTTAGATAATTAATTATAAGAATGTACAAAAATCAAGATGGCCACGTGAAACCTACTTTTTCAGACTATAACTAGGTTTATAGCCTATTTCTTACTCCCACTCTATAGTTCCTGGTGGTTTACTTGTTATATCAAATACAACTCTATTTACTTGCTCCACTTCATTCACGATTCTATTTGAAATTTTCTCTAAGATTTGGTAAGGAACTTTTGACCAATCTGCTGTCATACCATCCTCACTAGAAACGCACCTTAAAACTATAGGCCATGCGTATGTCCTTTTATCTCCCATCACTCCAACAGTTTTAACTGGTAAAAGAACTGCAAAAGCTTGCCAAATCTCATTATAAAGGCCAGCTTTTTTAATTTCATCTCTAACTATCCAATCAGCATCGCGCAAGCAGTTAAGTTTTTCATTAGATACTTCGCCTAATATTCTTATAGCTAAGCCTGGTCCTGGGAAAGGATGTCTTTTTACTATTTCATCTGGCAAACCTAAATTTTTCCCTACTTTTCGGACCTCATCTTTAAACAATTTTCGTAATGGCTCTACTAACTTAAATTGTAAATCTTTTGGCAAACCTCCGACATTATGATGACTTTTAATTTTTACAGCTATTCTCTCACCCGTTTTTGGATCTACGTTTGTTCCAGCACTCTCGATTACATCAGGATAGAGAGTACCTTGAGCTAAATAGTCAAAGGGTCCTAATCTTTTACTTTCCTCTTCAAAAACTCTAATAAATTCTGTACCTATAATTTTTCTCTTTTGTTCAGGATCAGTAACTCCCTCGAGTTTATTGATAAAACGTTCCCTAGAGTTAATATACTCAACTCTTATGTGAAATTTCTCATCAAAAAAATTCATTAGGAATTCTGGTTCGCCTTTCCTCATAAAACCTTGATCAATAAACATACAAACCAGCTGATCTCCAATTGCTCGATGTAATAAAAATGCTAAGGTTGACGAATCCACTCCTCCTGAAAGAGCTAATAAAACTTTTTTATTACCTACTTGTTTTTGAATTATTGGTATAGCTTCCTCAATAAAAGTTTGTGCGTTCCAATCAGCTTTACAATTACATATTTTATGTACAAAATTCTTGATAACTGTAAATCCATATTCTGAATGAACTACTTCTGGATGAAATTGAACACCGAATAGGTTTTGCTTTTCATTAGCTATCGCAGCATGTGATGTATTGTCCGTATGAGCTATTTGAAAAAAATTGCTTGGTAATTGATTTATTGAATCGCCATGACTCATCCACATTATTGATTTGTCTTTGACTTTATTCAAAAGTATATTTTCATTATCAATAAATAAAGGTGCTCTTCCATATTCTGCTTTATTTTTAGCAGGAGTAACATCTCCTCCTAGCTGTCGCACCATTAATTGCATTCCATAACATATACCTAAGATTGGGATGCCTAAATTAAAGATTGCCTCATCACATATGGGAGCATGATTCTCATAAACTGAGCTTGGACCACCGCTTAAAATAATGCCTTTAGGGTTTAACTCTTTTATTTCATCATAAGAAGTAAGGTGACTTATTACTAAAGAAAAGACGTTAGCTTCTCTTATTCTTCTAGCAATTAACTCTGAGTATTGCGATCCAAAGTCCATTATTAAAACAGATGGATATCTCTCTTCTCTATCTAAATTTTCAAACATATATGAATTATATATCTATTAATTGCAAATTATAATTCACTTGACATTATAAAGTAAAAATTTTTGAAAACATTTCTTTTGAATTTTGACTTATTGATCTTATTTTTCTTTTCCGATCAAACAAAACTACTCCTACTTTGATATCACTCGAAATGTATTTCTGAATGTATTCTATTGTGCGAATTTCTACTTGATTAGAAATTTTAGATATTAACTTTTGAGCAACTTCCATGTTAAATCCTTCAACAACTTTTATGGCATCATCGATTGTTTGGCTATTCATGAATGAATGAATTATCTTAAGGGGTAATTTTTCTTTTATTGCTAAATAAACAAGTATTTCAATACGGGCATCTGCTAAATGATTATGGGTATGAAAAATACCCCCAGCTAATTTTATTAGCTTTCCATAGTAACCCAACAATAAAATTTTCTTTACCTTTTTCGTAGCCGCATGAACTAGTAAAGGACCAATCCAGTTTCCTACTTTAACGATAGGAAATCGAATATCAATTTTCTTGGCAATATCCAAGCCATTTTCTCCAATTACAAATGTAATTACATCAGTAGAATTCTCTTGTATAGCTAAATCTAATTCATTCAATGCATTTTTTAATTGATCAGGAGATGCACTAATGTGAGTATCAGCGGTAGTCCCAATAATAGATAAACCATCTACTATCCCAAAAGCTTTATTACTTGTTCTTTCTGCTAAAAATTTGCCTCTAGGGAAAATAATTTCCAAGCGTAATTTTAAACCCTCAGGAATAAGTTCTAACAAATTTACTTCAATAATTTTTTTTGCAAAATCTGAGATACATATCTTTTCTGTATTGAAATCAATTCCGACACCATACCCTGGAACAAGATCGATTATTCCTTTTGAACCGTTTTCTAAATCTTTAATTTTAACGAATGAAGCAATTACCCATATTTCTAAATTATTTGTAATATCAAGATCTAACCCTGAATTTGCAAAGGTTATCGCAAGTGCTGCATTATTTTCTTTTATAGAAGCAGCAGAATGTACTTTAATTTTTTTTACATCATTATTATTTGGTATTTTTATAAATTCATGATTGTCAAAGGGTAAATCAAGCAACTTTTTTGCTGCTGCTTTAGCTGAAGCTACGACCCACAAAGGTAAAGAAAATCCTTTTTTCAAATCAAGTAATTGAAAAATATGTAATGAGAACTACTCTTAGAATGACCTATTTATTAAAAAGTGGCCATACAAAAAAAATTATCACTCATGATCCCCGGGCCAACACCAGTCCCAGAGAGAGCTTTAGAAGCATTAGGAAGGCATCCTATTGGTCACAGAAGTAAAGATTTTCAAAACATCGTGAAATCTACAACTGAAAATTTACAGTGGCTTCATCAAACAAAAAATGAAATTTTAACAATTACTGGGAGTGGAACAGCAGCGATGGAGGCTGGCATCATAAATACACTAAGCAGAGGAGATACAGTTATTTGTGGGGAAAATGGAAAGTTTGGGCAAAGATGGGTAAAAGTAGCAGAAGAATTTGGTTTAAAAGTAATACAAATAAATGCTGAATGGGGGAAGCCATTAGATCCTGAAAAGTTCAAAGATATTTTAGAAAATGATTTTAATAAAGATATTAAAGCAGTGATTTTGACACACTCAGAGACCTCAACAGGAGTAATTAATGACTTAAAAACTATTAGTAAATATATAAGAAAACATAAACAGGCTTTATCAATAATTGATTGTGTTACAAGTATAGGTGCATTTAATGTCCCAACCGATGAATGGGAATTAGATATTGTCGCTTCAGGATCTCAGAAAGGATATATGATACCTCCAGGATTAAGCTTTATTTCTATGAGTAATAAAGCTTGGAGAGCTGCCGAATTATCAAACTTACCAAAATTTTATTTAGATTTAAAATCTTACAAGAAAAGTCTTATAAATAATAGCAATCCTTTTACTCCCTCAGTTAATTTAATGTTCGCTTTAGATGAATCATTAAAAATGATGAAAGACGAAGGATTAGAAAATATTTTTCAAAAGCATGAAAGACATAAGCTCGCAATTTCAGAAGCTGCTAAAAAATTAAGCCTAAAATTATTTGCTAGTGAAGAGTCTCTTAGTCCATCCATAACAGCAATAGAAGCTCAAAATTTTGACGCTGAATCTTTTAGAAAATCTATACAAGATAATTATGGGATACAATTAGCTGGCGGACAAGATCATTTAAAAGGCAAAATCTTTAGAGTAGGACATTTAGGTTATATAAATGACATAGATATTATCTCTGTTATTACTGCTATTGGTCTAACTCTTTACGAAAAAAATATTATTAATGAGAATGATATTGGGCAAGCATTAGTTGAAGCAAAAAAACATTTAAAAAAATAAATTAAGTCCCAGGCTCCTCAATGTTGCCACCAAGCTCAACAATCTTTTTTTTCAAAATTTCTGATTTCCTACCTTCACCTTTTGTTTGAGCTACAGCCAAAGCAAATTCGAGTTTTTCTAATTGATGACCTCCTTCTATAAAAGAGAATCTTTTTTTAATGTGACTGTTCTTGTCTTTGTAAGAAATTTTAGATGACATAACAATTTCTATTTTTTAATATTATGCCAAGTCAATGGTACTTTTTGCAGCAATATAATTGTTAAGATTTTGGAATTACAAACAAATCTTGTAAAAATATTTAAATTATCACCTTATTAAAATTACAAAGAAAACTATAAACTCTTAAAAACTATAGACAAAATTTAAATAAAAGATATTTTTTAATAAAGTCTTGCTTTCATTGCATGTTAACTGTTAAAAATTTAAAAATATTTTTTTTATTACTAGGATTTCTTACTCATTTTTCATTGCTTACTCCCAGGGTATATGCAGGATCCTTTGGAGCCGAAATTTTTTGTACTATGAGAGATGGAGGCAATGATCATGAAAGCAGTTGGGAAGCAGCTTATAGCTATATTAAACGACAAAAAGGTGGCTTTTTTAAAACATCTCCAAAACAAGCTGCAGCTCAAATCATTGAAACGGTAGTAAGAGAAAAAGATAAATTCAGCGGTTGCGTAGAGTACTTAGATAAGCTCTACCCTGATAGAGAACTGCAAAGAAAACTAGAAAGAGAAGAAAAAGAAAATAAAATAAAAGCTATCGAGAAAGAAAATAAACTAAAAAAAATTGAAGATTTTATTGAAGAAGAAAATACCATTAACGAAGATTCATTTGATCGATATGACTACTAGAAAAATAAAAGTATATTTATATACAAAATAAAACTTTAATAGGATAATTACTATTAAATAATAATATTTTAAATATTGACTTTTTAGCATAGTAAGCCATTATTTATTTAAATAAAATAAACTGAATGCATATTAATGATGCAGTATATTTAGAGGATTTATGCCCTAAATTAAAATTCAGACAATGGAGACAATCTATTCATAAATTTACAAAAAAAAGTTGCATTTATTGCGGAAATACATCGGAATCTATAGATCATATACTACCAAGGAGTAAAGGAGGTTTAAGTACTACTGAGAATTGCGTCCCAGCTTGCCTCGCTTGCAATGGAGACAAGTCAAATAGTGAGGCGTTCTATTGGTATCGAGGACAAAAGTTTTACGACCCAAGAAGAGCAATGGCATTAAGAGCATGGATGGATGGAGATATAAGGCTTGCTGTAAGATTATTGCAATGGGCTAATCCTCAGACGGACAATAAAGCTAAAATTATTGAGGAACAAATAATCGAATATAATGCGGCTTAGCTACCAAATACTACAGGCTACTTCGCTATTAAATTTATTACATATATTTCCTTCAATTTCAGGTGAATCAGAAAAGACAATAAAAGTAAAAAATGACATCGTTAATAGTAAAAATTTCCATTTTATGTGAAATTTTCTATATTGAAGACTACGACTTTTTAGTCTATTTTGTGAATATGACTGGTTAAGATAAATTTCTGTATTTAATTTCGCCAGAGGCTTTACCAAAGTCTTCATCATTTAATAATACACTTGTACTAGTTATAATCTTACATGGCAAATTTTGCAAGAAATTCGTTAAAAAAAAAGAAATTTATAATATTTGGAGGAGGTTTCAGCGGTCAATTCATTGCAAATGAAATTAGGAATTTAGGATGCGAAGTATTAACGAGCTCCAGGCAAATCCAAACTAATGCCAAAAGTTTTGTGTTTGACAGCCTATCTAGCGTGCTACCGCCTGAGCACATTTTTGATGGAACTACTCATGTCTTAAGCTGTATCCCTCCTGACAAGGATGGGAATGATCCGGTATTATCACGTCTTCACAATAAGTTAAAAAATCTTGATCTAGAGTGGGTAGGTTATCTTTCAACCACTGGCGTTTATGGCAATACATTTGGCGAATGGGTGTCAGAGAAGGACCCCGTTAAACCCTTGCAAAATAGAAGCAAACGAAGATTACGATGTGAAAAAAGCTGGATTGATTCAAATTTACCAGTACAAATTTTCAGATTACCTGGCATTTACGGGCCAGGGCGATCAACATTTGAATCAATATTCAAAAAGAACATAAAAGTTATTCATAAACCAAATCAAGTTTTTTCAAGAATTCATGTCGCAGATATAGCTAATGCAATCCTATATTTATTATTAGAAATTAATAATGATAACTTTAAGCAAATTATAAATATTGCAGATAATCATCCGACTTCTCAAATTGAAGTAATAGAGCATAGTTATAAATTATTAGGGCTAAAAATGCCAAAGCCAATGAATTTTGATGATGCAAAGAAGTTACTTTCTCCTATTGCCTTATCATTTTGGGAGGAAAATAGAAGAGTATCCAATACATTACTCTGTAAAGACTTAGGGTACAAACTTATACACAAAAATTACAAATCTGGTCTCAAAAGTTGCCTTAAAATAATCAAAGAAAAAAATCTAAGATAATATAGTTTTTATAAGCTAAATAATTAAAGTAATATCAATTTATAAATAACCATATGAAAAATAATCCAAAAATAGTTATTACAGTAGGAGACGAAGCTGGAGTTGGGCCTGAAATTATTTTAAAAGCATTAGCTTCAAAAGAAATACCTAAAAAAATTAATATACTCATAGTTGGAAATAAGAAAAATCTTATATCTAAATATTTATTCCTTAAATCTTTAGGAATAGAGAATATTATTGATCCTAATCAACTAGATATAGAAGACTTAAAAATCACTGTTAATAATATAAAAGAACCTTCAAATGATACTGGAAATGCAAGTTTTTTGTATCTAAAACATGCCATTGAAATTGTTAAAAAGTCACCAAATTCTGCTTTAGTCACCAGCCCTATTTGCAAAAAACTATGGAACTCAGCGGGACATAATTATTCTGGGCAAACAGAATTATTAGCTGAAAGCTGTAACTCTCCAAACGTTGGAATGCTGTTTACTGCCAAGTCTCCATTTACAGGATGGCGATTTAACACACTTTTAGCTACCACTCATATTCCTCTCAAAGAAGTGCCATATAAACTAAATAAAAATTTAATAAATTCAAAATTAGATTTACTTTACGAGTTCTGCAATAAATTTAAAGATAAGCCAACCATACATGTTGCTGGATTAAATCCGCATGCCGGAGAAGAAGGTATATTAGGAACTGAAGAAGTTGACTTTATTAATCAAGCGATACATCATTGGAAGATTAAAAATCCGCTGGCTAATTTAAGCCAATTAATATCTCCAGATAGTTGTTGGATCTCTTCTGCAAAAGCATGGCGAGAAAATAACATTAATCCACCTGACGGCATACTCGCTCTTTACCATGACCAAGGTTTAATCCCAGTAAAGATTATCACATTGAACTATTCTGTAAACACAACCATAGGATTACCGATAGTCAGGACATCACCTGACCATGGAACTGGGTTTGATATTGCAGGAAAAGGAGTCGCTCAATGTCAGAGCATGATAGAAGCAATAAAAACTGCTAATGATTTATTGATCAACTAAGACTTCTTCACTCGCATTAAAACTTGGCCAAATTCAACAGGAGTACCATTATCCACTAGAACTTCAACGACTACTCCATTAAACTCAGATTCAATTTCATTCATAAGCTTCATTGCTTCTAGGATACAAATTGTTTGACCAACAGATATTGAGCTGCCTATCTCAACGAAAGGATCCTCTCCTGGAGCCGATGCTCTATAGAAAGTTCCAACCATAGGAGAAGTTATATCAAGAAGGTCAGGGCGTCCTGGAGGAGCCACAGAAGGCGCAGCCTCTGGAGGGGGTGAAGGGAAATTATCGTTTTTGGCTAATTGATTCTCATTACCCTGACTCCCATCATCATTTGAAGGTTGTCTTTGAATAGCTTGATGCTTATTTCCTAAATTTCTCTTAATTTCTAATTTAAAGTCTTCTCCTTCGAGATAAAATTCTTGAATATCACTAGTAGATATCTTTTCTATTAGATGATTTAAATCATCATGATCTAATTTTAATGCCATTAGTTTTCCCGTCCTAAATAGCTATCGTTTCTAGTATCAACTCTAATCATTTCTCCAACAGAAATAAATAAAGGAACCATTACTTGAGCTCCTGTTTCCAAGATAGCTGGTTTCGTGCCGCCACTAGCTGTATCACCTTTTACACCAGGATCAGTTTCTGTAACTTTGAGTTTCACTGAGATAGGCAATTCGACTTCTAAAACTTTACCATTCCAAGAAACAACATTAACTTCCATTCCTTCTTTTAAATATTTAGAACTTTGACCAATCTGATCAGGAGTCAATCTTGTCTCCTCAAAACTTGTCATATTCATAAAAACATAATCTCCAGACTCCACATATGTGTGCTGGAGGTTAGACTTCTCTAGAATAGCCTGCTGTACAGATTCACCAGCTCGGAATGTCTTTTCAATTACATTCCCATTTTGAACTGATTTTAATTTTGTTCTTACAAAAGCAGATCCCTTGCCAGGCTTTACATGTAGAAATTCTACAACGCGCCAAACTTGTCCATCTATTTCAATGGTAGTACCTGTGCGAAAATCGTTACTGGAAATCATTCCTGTATTACATACCCAGAGATCATAAACCTGTTTGAGTCCTATGGAAAAATTTTTATCAAATTTGAACAAAAATTATTTTTTTGTATTAATTATCTTTATTCAAATATTCTTCATAAATCCTATTGCGGTTTTTGCTGATTTACCTAATGGCAATGCAGTTAAGGACCCAAATGCTATTTTGCGAAACTCTTTACCCATCAAGCAGTTAGAACTTCAAGACATCCAGCATCGCTTGGAAGAAACAAGCGATCTGGTGAGGGGAGGAAGATGGCCTGCGTTATCGAAAACTGTTACAAAATGTCAATCTCTCTTTAAAAAATATAATTATTCTATCTTAGAAAAAATTGGAAATGAAAATAAAACTACAGCAGAGAATACCTTAAGTGATCTCAAAACAGATTTAGATAATCTTGCAGATATATCAAAAATCAAGGACAAGTACGCATTTATTCAGGTTAGGAAGGAAGCTCTTGAAAAAATTGGAAAATTAGAAAAATTTTTCTTACCAAGTAAATTCCCATATACAATTCCTAGCGAATTTGATGATCTTCCAAGATTACTTGGAAGAGCAAGTGTCAAAATCAGTACTACTAAAGGAAATATGGAAGCAATAATAGATGGCTACAATGCACCACTCACTGGAGGGGCTTTTATAGATCTTGTAAGCAAAAACTTTTATAATGATCTGCCAATTAATAGAGCTGAAGAGTTTTTTGTTTTACAAACAGGAGATCCCAAGGGAGATAACATTGGCTATGTCGATCCAGAGACAAATCAACAAAGACTAGTACCTTTAGAGATAAGAGTTCCAGGAGAGCCGGAAACTTTTTACAATGAGACTTTTGAGGATTTAGGTTTTTATACTGAAACCCCAACATTACCTTTCGCTACATTGGGGACTTTAGGCTGGTCCCATTCAAACGAAGCTGTAAATGATGGCTCTTCACAATTTTTCTTTTTTCTTTATGAAGCAGAACTTAATCCTGCGGGCAGAAATTTAATTGATGGTCGAAACGCTGCTTTTGGATATGTTATAGACGGTGCGGACATCCTGGAAGAGCTCAAAATGGATGATAAGATAATTTCTATAGAAGTAATTGAAGGAGAAGAAAATTTAAAAGCACATGCATAAAGAAATAATAAAAGATATTGGAGAAAAAGAGTTAATAAGAAGAATCGCAAAATATATGCCAGCCAATCAAGCATCTGATGATTGCGCGTTCGTAGAAAACAAAAGACAAGATTTACTTATAAATACTGATTTAATGGTTGAGAACACCCATTTTAATCATAAAATAATTTCTCCTAGAGATATTGGATGGAAGGCAGTTACAGCAAACTATTCAGATTTAATTTCTAGCGGATGCATGGAATTTATTGGCATAAATATTGGATTAGTTCTTACTCCTAGTACTGAATGGGAATGGGTTCAAGAACTATATGAAGGTTTTAGTGAAGCACTAAATAACTTTGGAGGTTCAATATTAGGAGGAGATTGCTCAAGAGGAGAAAATAAAATAATTTCCATAACTGCTATAGGATTGCAAAGTAGACTTAAACTCCGAAGAAATGCATGTAAACCTGGAGAAATACTACTTACAACTGGAATTCACGGTTTAAGCAAACTAGGTTTACTGTTAAAGACAAATAAAATAATTAAAGAAGATTTAAACCTTAGCGAAAAATTAATTAATCTATCTATGAATGCGTTTTGCAGACCAAAACCTAAGTACAATGTTTTAAAAACAATATTACATTCAAGTGAATTTTTTTTAGAAAGAGAGATTGGCTGTACTGATAGCAGCGACGGTTTTTACCAAGCAATTTTTGATTTATCTAAAGAAAGCAAATGTAAAGCTGTAATTGATTATCAAAAAATTCCAAAAAACAATGCTTGGCCGAATGGTAAAAAATGGGACCAATTTTATTTCTTTGGAGGAGAGGATTATGAATTATTAATTTCACTGCCAAGGAATTGGGCAAATAAATTAATAGAAATGGACGAAGAAGTTACAGAAATAGGATATTTTATTGAAGGCAGTCCAAATGTAGAGATAAAAAATTATCCAAAAAAATATAATTTGGATAATAATTCATACTCTCATTTCTAAATTATTGCCACTTATTAGCAACAATTTCTGCTAAATCAACGACCCTTTGACTATAACCCCATTCATTGTCATACCATGCTAGAACTTTAACAAGGTTATCTCCAATAGTCATAGTAAGATCACTATCAACAATTGAAGACTCATTAGTTCCTGCATAATCGCTAGAAACCAATGGAAGATCTCCATATTTAATAATACCTTTCATTCCATTAATGGATGCTTCTTTTAGCACATTATTAACCTCTTCAGTAGTAACTGCTCTTGAGGATTCAAAAACAAAATCAACAGCAGAAACATTTGGAGTAGGAACTCGCATAGCAATTCCTGTTAATTTACCCTTCATCTCTGGATAAACTAAAGCTACTGCTTTTGCAGCACCAGTTGAGGTAGGCACAATATTGGTAGCAGCAGCTCTAGCTCTTCTAAGATCTCTATGACTATTGTCTAAAATTCTCTGATCGCCAGTATAACTATGAATTGTTGTCATTAAACCTTTATTAATACCAAAATTTTGGTCTAAAACTTTTACAACTGGAGCCAAGCAATTTGTTGTACAACTTGCGTTACTTAAAATGTCAAAATCATTATGCTCATAAGTATCTGCGTTGACTCCAACAACGTAAGTCCCAACGCCGTCACCTTTACCGGGAGCAGTTAATATAACTTTCTTAGCTCCAACTTCAAGGTGTTTACTTGCGGCAACATCTGTATTAAAAACACCAGTAGATTCAATAACTAAGTCAACGCCCCAATCTTTCCAGGGTAAATTCAAAATATTTCTATCTGAAAAGCATTTAATGGTTTTATTGTTGATGATAAAAGTATCATCTGTGTATTTAATGTCCACATCTTCTAGAGAACCTAACACGGAATCATATTTCAGAAGATGGGCATTTGTTTTTGGATCTGAGGTGACGTTAATCCCCACAACTTCTATGTTTGTATATGCGCCCCTACTAAGCCAACAACGCATGAAATTTCTACCGATTCTACCGAACCCATTAATAGCAACTCGCAAAGTCATAAAATAATTTCTAATTAGTACCTAAGCTGCTGATCATACTGAATAATTTGCAATATCGTAAGCATTTTTTGTTTTGTTAAGCAAAAAAACGATAATTGTATTAATTCCAATCTTATTTAAGTCCATATTTGTAAATTTAAAAGCCAAAAAGTTTTTTGGAAGTTATCTTAAATCTGAAGTTTAAAGATTTATCTAAAATAAATTGCTTAATCAAGATCATTATCACTTTATTGGCATAGGCGGTATAGGTATGTCAGGGATTGCTTTAGCACTATTAAAAAAAGGATTATCTGTTTCAGGGTCTGATATTATAAAAAATGATCGTTTAACAGAAATTGCAAAGAATGGTGGTATTATATTTAACTCACAAAACCCTCAAAATATAGACTTAATCAAGAAAAAATTCAGTAATAAAAATATTACAATCGTTATCAGTTCTGCAATAAGTAATAAAAACAAGGAGTTAAATTATTGCATTGAAAACCAAATAATAATCAAACATAGGTCTGAAATTTTATCATTGATCATGAAATCTTTTCAATCAATAGCAATCGCAGGATCTCATGGCAAAACTACAACGAGCACTCTTTTAACAACCTTATTAGATTTATGCACACAAGACACCTCATCAATAGTAGGTGGAATTCTTCCTAGATATGAGTCAAACGCAATAATAAAAAAAAGTAAGTATCTCATAGCAGAAATTGATGAATCAGATGGGACAACTTGTAAATATACGCCTTATTTAGGAATTATAAATAACATTGATTTTGATCACTGCGACTATTATTCAGATATGGAGGAGTTAATCTCATCATTTAATGAATTTGGATCAAATTCAAAAATATTATTAATAAATGATGATTGCAAAATTACAAAAAAATATATCGCCTCAGAATATTCATGGTCTATCAAAAAAACAAATAATGTAGACTTTGCATTGATTTCAAAAAAATTTGATCCAGAACATACAATTGCAGATTATTACGAAAAAGGACAGATAATCAAAAGAATCAAAATTCCTGTACCTGGAATTCATAATCTATCAAACATAACTGCAGCAATTTCAGCTTGCAGAATTATAAATATTGACATTAATTGCATTTTAAAAAATATTCAGTTCCTACAATTACCCAGAAAAAGATTTGAGTTAAGAGGTGAGATTTTAGGAAGGAAAATAATTGATGATTACGGACATCACCCTAATGAGATCAAAGCAACTATTGAGTTAGCTAGATTATTTATACATAAAAGAGATAATTGTATAAATAGACTCGTTATAGTTTTTCAACCTCATAGATACAGTAGGATTAATATGTTTTTAAAACAATTTATAATAGAACTTTCAAAGGCTGATTTTATTATAATTACTAATATTTTTGGTGCAGGAGAAAATAACTTAAATAATATAAATTCTCAAATTATTGTAAATGAAATAAATAAAATAAATAAAAATGTTAAATTTCTAGAAAATAATTATGAAGTGGCTAAAAACTTTTTTGATATAACAAATAAAGGAGATTTAATTTTGAATATGGGTGCAGGTGATTGTCATAACTTATGGTCAATATTACACTCTCAATAATTTTTTATGAATAATATAAAAGTTAAAAAAAATATAAATCTTTTAAATTATACAACGATAAAAATCGGCGGCTATACAGAATTTTTTGCAGAGCCAAGCAGCATATATGATTTAATAGAATATTTAAAATGGGTTAAATTAAATAATCTAAAATTTAGAATTATTGGGGCCGGTTCAAATCTACTAATTAACAACACTTTTCATAAGGGATTAACAATTTGTACTAGAAAATTAAAAAAAATAACAATCAATAAACTTTCAGGATATGTAGAAACCGAATGTGGTGTCATGTTACCTGTAATGGCAAATCTACTTGCTCAAAATGGATGTGAAGGAGGGGAATGGCTTATAGGAATTCCAGGCACTACTGGTGGAGCAATTTTTATGAACGCAGGCTCTGGCAATCTTTGGACTTCAAAATATTTACTATCTGTTCAAGTTTTTGATACAAAAAATCTATCAATTTATAATTTAAACAAGGAAAATCTTATTTTTAAATATAGATTTAGTTCATTTCAAACAAATGAATTTGTTATATTGAAAGCTAATTTTATGTTTAAACCTAACAAAAACATTAAAAAAATTACAGATAAAACAAAACAAAATCTTAAAAATAAAACTGATAAACAACCCTATCATCTTCCAAGCTTTGGGAGCGTATTTAAAAATCCAAAAGATAATTATGCCGGAAAACTTATTGAAGAGGTAGGTTTAAAAGGATTTTCAATTGGTGGCGCTCAAGTATCTAATATGCATTCGAATTTCATAGTTAATAATGGAGACGCTACATCTGAAGAAATTTATCAATTAATAACTGTGATTCAACAAAAAGTACTACAAAAGAAAGGAATATTTCTTCATCCTGAAGTAAGAATGATTGGATATTGACTATCCTTAAATATATAATATATTTCTAAAATGGCTGGTTTCGGACTTCCAAACTTTGGACAAATAACAGAGGCTTTTAAAAAAGCGAAACAAATTCAACAAGATGCTCAAAAATTGCAAGAAGAACTTGAATTAATGGAAATTGAGGGAGAAAGCGAAGATGCTTCAATCAAAGTATGGATTAGCGGCAATCAAGTACCTTTACGTGTAGAGGTCAGCGAAAGTTTTTTAAATTCTAATAAAGAAACTGTCGAAAAAAATATTTTAGATGCTATTCAAAAAGCTCATGAAAGCTCTACTAAAACAATGAAAGATAGAATGAATGATTTGACCGGAGGTTTGAATTTTAATTTGCCTGGGTTTGATGACAAAGATTCTTAGAATCTCTTATTAAATTTTTATAAAATTTATACCTCTCAAATTTTTTATTTAAATTACATCCGGGTTCATCAATATGTAAACAATCTCTAAACTTACATCTAACTCCATTTAACATAATTTGATTTTTAAATTCAGGGAAAAGAAGCGCAATATCTTTTGGTTTAATATAGTTATTTATTATGTTGAAGCCTGGTGTATCTACAATATAACTTTCTCTAGAGAGCTGAAATAACTCAATATTCCTTGTTGTATTTATACCTCTCTTAATTTTATTTGAAACTGCTGATGTTGCTCTTTTAATATTTGGGATGATCTTATTCAATAATGTAGTTTTACCAACACCAGAAGGACCCATAAATATTGAGCATTTTTTTGTTTTTAATTCATATTTAAGATTCTTCAATTGATCATTTGAAATTAAAGAAAGTATTGCTGGCTCGTACCCCCAAGCTTTAAATTTTTCAAATAAGTAAGAATGCTGTTCAAGAGGAATTAGATCAGATTTTGTCAGAATTAATGATACATTAACATTTAGGGACTCGGCGTTAATCAAAAAATCACTTAATTGTGAATAACTTAATTTAGGATGCTCAACGGAATGAATAATATAAATATCTGAAATATTTGCGACCGCAGGCCTATTAATAAAATTCTTTCTTTCTAATAAAGTTTCTATTACTGCTGTTTTATCTCTATAGTTAATTTCACTCAATATAACTTTATCTCCAACCAAAATATATTTTTGTTGATATGTAATATTTTTTCTACTTTTACATAAAAATCTCTTATATTCTAAATTCGTCCCATTTTCAATTATGTCAACATAAAAAAACTGATTGAATTTTTTTGTTACTAAACCCTTCTTTACACTAACTAAATTCATAATTTATTTTAAATCTAATCCAATCTTTTCCAGATTTAACGATCTCTAGCTTATATCCCATACTTTCTAAGGTTTTTTTAACCATAATTTCCGGCTCACCCTTATCAAGATCTACAACAAGATTATCTTCTTTAGGAATTTTCTCTAACGCTAACTTACATTTAACTACATTTAAAGGACAAGGGACTGATTTCAAATCAATAAAATTAAAATCCAAAATCAAGAATCTTTTCCAAAGAATTTACTAAATAATCCACTATTTGTAGTTTGATTTTGAATAGAATAATATGAAGCTAATTTTTCTAAGAGATTTCTTTCCTCTTCATTTATTCTGGTAGGCAACTTAACTTTTATAAGGACTTCTTGACAACCTCTAGCAACAGGGTTCCCTAATCTTGGCACTCCCTTGTTATCCAAAGTAAGAGTACTATTTGGCTGAGTTCCTCCAGGTATTTTTAATTCAACTTTTCCATCAACAGTATCTATTGAAACAGTATCTCCTAAAATCGCTTGAAGATAACTTATTGAAATTTCAGAATAAATATTAATACCATCTCTTCTAAGCTTAGGATCTTTTTTAACCTTTATAAATACATAAAGATCACCTGATGGACCTCCTTTTAATCCTGCATTTCCTTCCCCAGACACTCTTAGTTTAGTACCAGAGTCAACTCCCGGGGGGATATTTATACGCAATTTTTTACGGACTTGTTTGACACCATTTCCCCCACAATTTACACATGGATCAGAAATTATTTGACCTGCACCTGCGCATGAAGGACATTCTGCTACTTGTGTGAAATTGCCAAAAGGAGTTCTAGTTGCTCTTCTAACTTGGCCACTTCCTCCACAAGTAGAACAATTAGTAGGGCCAGTTCCAGGTTTAGCACCAACTCCCTTACATGTCAGACAAGTTTCTAAATGTGGTATTTTAATTTCTCTTTGTTCACCAAATATAGCCTGTTTAAATTCAATATTTAAATCATACCTAAGATCATCTCCTTGCTGAGGACCTCTTCTTTGAGTTCTTGCACTTTGAGAACCTTGTCCACCAAAACCATTAAAAAAAGTTTCAAACAAATCGGCGAAGCCTCCCATATCACCCATATCAGGCATACCTGCTGCTCCACCTAAACCTGCCTCACCAAACTGATCATATCTTGCTCTAGTATCTGGATCAGCTAAGACTTCATAAGCACGACCGATTTCTTTAAATTTTTCTTCAGCCCCAGGTTCTTTGTTGATATCAGGATGATATTGTCTAGCTAATTTTCTATAGGCTCTTTTCAAGGTATCAGGATCTGCACCTCTTGAAACACCAAGTAATTGATAAAAATCAGCCATTAGAAATTTTTTAAACGAAAGATAGAATAATTATTTCTCATCAGTCAAATTTTGATTTGAAGTGAGATCCTCTTCAACTTTATCTTTTTCTGTTTCTTCTTGTGAAATTTTGGTTGGACCAGGTCCCATTGAAACTTTAACTAAAGCATGTCTTAAGACTTTGCCATCTAAATGATATCCTCTTTGCAATTCTTCAATTATTATATCTTCATTCTCCTTTTCACTTGGTTCTCTAAGGACAGCTTCATGCAAATTAGGATCGAATTGCTGACCTAATACTCTCATAGGTGCAACTCCTTGTTGTTTGAGAACTTCAACAAGTTGTTTATATAAGCCTTGATAACTTCTATGAAGAGTCTGTGCTTCTTCACTTTCAGGTTTTAACTGCTGTCTAGCTCTTTCAAAATTATCTACAATAGGGAGAATTGCGCTTAATGATTTGGAAATTAACTGTACTTTAAGATCATCTTGATCACGGGATTGCCTTTTTCTGAAATTATCAAAATCTGCAGCAATTCTTACATATTGATTTTTTAAAGTTTGGTGTTCTTTTTCAAGCTGTTCAAGTCTAGCCACAGTATTTAAAACATCTTCTGAATTATTAGAATTTTCTTTGACTTCTTTTGAGCTAACTTCAGAATCAACATCTATGTTTTCATCCGACTTAATATTGACTTTATTACTAGAATCAGAAGTATTTTTCGAAGGGTTATCTTCTAAAAATTCTTCAGTATTCTCTACTTTATCAGAATGATTCTCAATCATTATATTTTTTAAATATCTAACTATATTGTCTGAAAACAATTCACAAAACAAGTTGCGGAAGCCCGCACCAATATATTTATTCCGGTTTAAAAGTTAAAGCCAATCCATTATTACAATATCTTTTTCCAGTAGGCTTAGGGCCATCATTAAATACATGCCCTTGATGTCCTCCACATCTTGAACAATGATATTCAGTCCTTGGAACAATTAATTTAAAATCAACTTTAGTTTCAATCGCGTTTTCTAAAGAATCCCAAAAGCTAGGCCAACCAGTACCACTATCATATTTTGTATTAGAAGAAAATAAACCAAGATTACATCCTGCGCAGTAAAATACACCTTTTCTCTTCTCATTATTTAAAGGGCTACTAAAAGGACGTTCTGTCCCTTCTTCTCTTAGAATGTTAAAACTTTCAGGAGATAGTCTTTTCCTCCACTCATCTTTAGATAAAGACCAATCTTCAATTAATTCTTTTGAAGCAGCATAAACTTTAAGAGGTTTTAATACAGATTTTAAAAATGGTACAAAAGGAATTAAAATAAAAAATCTCCTGCTAAGAAACTGATTCATCTTTTTAATCTATGGTGAGGGATATCTCTAATTCTATAAGCAAATTACATAAAATCAGTATTGCACCAATGATGGATTGCACAGATGCACATTTTCGCATGATTATGAGAAAAATAAGTTCTAAAGCACTCCTATACACAGAAATGATTGTCGCACAAAGCTTGATATATACAGATAATAGAGAGAAATTTTTAAATTTTAATAAAGAAGAGCATCCATTATCAATACAATTTGGTGGAGACAATCCAGAGTACTTAAAAGAAGCCGCAAAAATGGCCCAAGACTGGGGATATGATGAAATAAATTTTAATGTTGGATGCCCTAGTTCAAGGGTTTGTGCTGGCAATTTTGGCGCATCGCTAATGAATTATCCATCTAAAGTTGCAAGATGTATTGAAGCAATGAAAAATAATTGTAATTTACCTGTCACAATAAAACATAGAATAGGTGTAGATAATAATGATAGTTTTTCAAATTTAAATAATTTTGTTAGACATATATCTCAAGCAGGAACTGAAAGATTTACCATTCATGCAAGAAAAGCCTTCCTAAAAGGATTAAACCCCAAAGAAAACAGAAATATTCCGCCTCTAAGATACGATATTGTTAAAAGATTAAAAGATGAAAATCCTTCACTTCTCATTGAAATAAATGGTGGTTTTACAAATATAAATCAATGTATTGATGGCTTAAAATTCTTTGATGGCATAATGATTGGAAGAAGTGCTTATAAATACCCTCTAAGATGGAATGAAATTGATAATAAAATTTATGGGGAGAAATCCTTACCTATAAAAGCATCGGATATTATTTTTTCTTTAATTCCCTATATAGAAAATCATTTAGAGAAAAAGAAGAAATCATGGGACATTTGTAAACATTTGATAAACATCGTAGAAAGCATACCCAATGCAAAAAAATGGAGAAATAATATTTCACTATTATCAATCAAAGGATCATTAAGTATAGAAAAGCTTATAACTTTAACAAGTGAGCTTAAGTCAATGGGTTATTAACTTTCTTCCTGATTTACATCTAATTCATTTGAGCCTCCCCTCCTTCTCCTGCTTCTACCATTCTCATATTCAGAATTTTCTGGATTACTAGAGTAACTTCTATCTTCCCATCCCTTAGCACCAGAAGTTCTATTTACATAGTTAGAATTTTGATCCCCTCCTTGATTATTCGTTGAACTATAACCTCCGTTGTAAGAATTATTATTATATCCATTGGAAGTATTATCTCTATATCCGCCACTTTGGCCTGCGTTGTAACCGCCATTATTATATTGACGAGAATTACCATTAGAATAATTCCTTCGAGGAGAATTTCCTCTTGGTTCAGCTTTATTTATACGTAAGGGTCTACCCATCATTTCAGATCCTTGCAAAGACTCTATAACTGTAGACTCAAGAGCTTCATCAGCCATCTCGATAAAAGCAAAACCTCTCTTTCTACCAGTATCCCTTTCAAGAGGAAGAGAACAGTTATTTACCTCACCAAAAGGAGTGAATAACTCTAGTACATCTTCACGCTCTGCGCGAAATGGTAAATTTCCAACAAAAATACTCACTTTAAACTCAATTAAAATTAAACTATATTTCAATCACAATAGATGCGATTAAACTATTAACCCATATTACTTAAATATATAACTAATTGTAAGAATATGACTCGATTAGTTTAATAATCTATTTTCCCAGCTAAGCAATTCTTCTTCAACCCTCTTAAAACTTGTACCTCCAACACTATTACGAGAATTAACTACATTTTTTGGCAAGATATTTTCATATATATCTTCATCAAAAGCTTGATGAAATCTTCTAAATTCATTTAAAGGAAGTTCTTTAAATAATATTTTTTTGGATACGCAAAACATTACAATACTCCCAACAATTTGATAGGCCTCTCGAAATGCTACTCCTTTATTTACTAAATAATCCGCTAAGTCTGTTGCATTAGAAAAATCTTCTTCAACAGATCGCATCAAATTAAACTCATTAAATTTTAGGCCTTCATCAAATAATATTGTCATTGCCTTTAGACAATCAGAGACTGTTTTTGCAGTATCAAAAATAGGTTCTTTATCTTCTTGTAAGTCCTTATTATATGCAAGCGGTAAGCCTTTTATAGTTGTCAATAATCCTTGCAAATGTCCAAAAACTCTTCCTGTTTTACCCCTAATTAGTTCTGGAACATCAGGATTCTTTTTCTGAGGCATTAAGCTACTTCCAGTAGCACAAGTATCAGTTAGTTGTGCGAATGCAAATTCATCTGTAACCCAAAATATTATTTCTTCGGATAAACGACTTAAATGAGTCATAATTAAAGATGATGAGGAAAGAAATTCTATTGCAAAATCTCGATCACTAACTGCATCAATACTATTCATATATATATTTTTAAAACCTAATTCTTGAGCAGTCATATATCGATCAATATTGATTTTTGTACCTGCTAATGCAGCTGCTCCTAGAGGTGAAATGTTCACTCTAGTTTGAACTTCTCTCAGCCTATCTCTATCTCGTTGAAACATTTCTAGATAAGCAAGTATATGGTGTGATAGTGAAAGAGGTTGAGCTCGTTGCAAATGTGTATATCCAGGAATTAGTACATTAATATTTTGTTGCGCAATTTTTAATAAAGATTTTTGAAAAGAAAAAAGAAGCTCATCTATTTCATTGATTTTCTTTCTAAGCCATAGTCTTATATCAGTTGCTACTTGATCGTTTCTACTCCTCCCAGTATGTAATTTCTTACCTAAGTCTCCGATTTTAGAAATTAGTAGATTTTCAATAGCATAATGAATATCTTCCGATGGAAAGGCAGGTTCAAAGATACATTTTTGATAATCAATTTTTATCTGCTTTAAACCTTCTATTATTTTTTGAGATTCTTCTTTGGTAATAACATGCTGGTTACCTAGCATTCTTGCATGTGCGATTGAACAATCAATATCTTCTATAATTAAAGTCTTATCAAATTGAATAGAAGCATTAAATTCTTGAATAAATGGATTAAGGCTAGTTTCAAATCTTGCACTCCAAGTTTTTGACATATTTAAAATTTACCTAGTTACATCTAATAAAGCATTTTTTTTTCTAACTGCCATTAATTATTCTAATTTAAAAATTACAATTGAAGCATCATCATCAAATGTTTTCTTTTTTCCAGAATAATTATCTAATGTATTAAAAATTTCATTTAATATCTCCTGAGAACATAAAGTTTTTTTGCATAACTTAGTAAAAGTGTTTATTAAATTCTTTTCACCAAATCTTTCGCCAGAAGAATTAGAAGTTTCGGTTATTCCATCTGTATAATATAAAATTAAATCAGAAGCTTCTAACTGTATCTCTCCGCATTGATATTCTGCATCCTTTTGAAGACCAATAACATAACCTTCCGAATCTAGTTTTATTATTTTTTTTGTTGAGTTGCACCACAATAAAGGAGGATTATGTCCTGCATTTGCAAATCTTAATTTTCTTGTTCTTGGATCATAGTCTGAATAAAATAGAGTTATAAATCTGTGAGACTGATCCAAATCATAAATTGCAAGTTGATTTAAATCATGAAGTATTCTATCCGGAGGAAGGCCTGTTAAAACTTCTGCTCTAAGCATGCCTCTAAGCATGGTCATTAATAAACCAGCTGGAATCCCTTTTCCCATTACATCACCAATAACTAAAGCCCATCGTCCACGTTGGCGTCTTTGCTCTCCAACATTAGGTTTTATAGACATAAAATCAAAATAATCTCCGCCAAGTTGCAAAGCTGGTCTGCAATGCGCAGCTAAATCTATTCCAAATATTTTAGGACAAAAATCAGGTAACAATCTAGATTGTATTTCTGCACCACTTGAAATCTCTCTATCAACATTTTCATGCTTTTTATTAATCTTTATTAATAAATAATTCTCAATTCCAACTGCCAATAAGTTAACTAAAATGTTAATACTATTTTTATCTAATTCAAACTTTTTAGGATCAGATTTTTTATAAAAAACATAAAAAAAACCTCTACATTTACCTCTAGAAATTATTTTATGACTCTTAAAAACAAATAAATCAAATTTTTCTTCTAGATATTTTTCAAAAATATTAATATTTTTTAATTTAAAGTTATTTAAGAGTCCATTATTCTTACAGAATTCTTGCAAATCTATAATAGTTTGATCTTTAAACTTATTACTAGAAATAGAAATATTCTCAGCCCAAATTTGCCTTTTTTCATCTAATGGAATTATTAAAGAAAACTCCTGAGTTATAAAATATTTCGAAACTAAAGAAACATATTCTAAAAATCTTTTTAAACTTGAGAATAATTTTAAATAATAAGTTAAAGATAAAATTAATTCTAAAAATTTATCTTGATTGTTTACTAAACTTTTGTTTATTTTCAAAAACATATATATATATATTATGTTCTAACACAAAAAAAATTTTTTAAAAGATTCATTTATCTGCTAACAAAGCTTCAATAAATTCAAAGCTATTAAAAGGCCTTAGATCTCTTAAGCCTTCGCCAGCACCAATAAATCTAATAGGCAAACCAACCTCCAAAGATACTGCTAGCGAAACACCTCCTCGTGAAGATCCATCTAATTTGGTAATAATTGCACCAGAAAGATTTGCCGACCTAGCAAATCCTTTTGCTTGTTTTAATCCATTTTGACCTTGACTCGCATCAAGAACTAATAATGATTCAACATTTGCATTAGGAACTTTTTTATCAATTATTTTCCTTATTTTTGACAATTCATCCATTAAATTATTTTTATTTTGTAGACGTCCTGCGGTATCAACCAATAATAATTCAGTTCCCCTCTTTAAAGCAGAATTGATAGAGTCGAATACAACCGCTGCTGGATCAGCATTTTTAGATTGATTCGAAATAACATCAACATTACTTCTTTCTCCCCAAACCATTAATTGCTCAACAGCTGCTGCTCTAAATGTATCTGCTGCTGCAATTAAAGTTTTACAATTACTCGTAGTCGACAAATGCGCTAACTTGCCAATAGTAGTTGTTTTTCCAACGCCATTAACACCAACAATTAACCAAATATTTAACTTACCTTCTTCAGGAACAAGAATCGTTCTGCTAGAATTTTTGATTGGTTCTTCTAGGATTGATATTAATTCTTCTTTTAAAAATTTTATTCCCTCTTCACCTCCCACAACTTCTTCATTAAGTTTCTTCCTTAAAGAACTCATTACTTTATCTGTGGAATTGATCCCTGCATCAGCTCTTAATAATAAAGTTTCGAGATCATCTAAAGTTTCAGGAGTTAAAGGATCATCTCCTAGTTTATCTAATAATTCTGATACAAATCCTTTTCTAGTCTCTTCTAAACCTCTCCTTAATCGACTTAACCAATCAATCTCTTCTAATGAAATTTGATCTGCTTTTTTCCCTTGCGCAGCTAAGACCATAGCTGACCATGTAAATTCTTCATCAAATTTGCCTAATTTTGGTTTGGTGTCATTAATAAAATCTTTATCTTTATTTATTATTTGTTCCTCTTGCTTTTGCTCCTCTAACTTTTGTTGCTCTAACTTTTGTTGCTCTAATTTTTGTTGCTCTAATTTTTGTTCCTCTTGCTTTTGCTCCTCTAACTTTTGCTCCTCTAATTTTTGTTGCTCTAATTTTTGTTGCTCTAATTTTTGTTGCTCTTGCTTTTGTTTTAATTGAGCATAAGCTTGTTTTGCCCAATCAGTAGAATTATCTAAATTACTATTTTCCATAAAGTATTAATAATCAAAATCACATTAAAAACATCTTAACTCATGTTTATGTCTAATTAAGTGTTTCGTTTTGCAATCTTCTTAAAATCCCGTTTATCATCTTTCTACCTTGTTGATCACTATATTTATTAGCTAAATTGACTGCCTCATTACAGGCAACTGATACAGGAATATTTAAATATTCAATATCAACAAAAGCCAAACGAAGAATATCTCTATCTATCCTTGGTAATCTTTTAAATCTCCAACCCTCCATAACGTTATCAATTTTGCTATCAATATGGAAAATATTTTTTAGAACTTTTGAAATTCTAGTTTTCATATCATTTCTTACTTCTATATGATCACTAATTGCAATTAATTTAGGTAAATCTAAAATACCTGACAAAGTATTCATTACAATCTCAATATGAGAAACAGTCTCTTTTATCTCATTTCTTGATTTCTCAAAAAGCGCATTTTTAATTTCAGATAATTCACTTTCTAGAATTTTACTATATGTTTTCTCTAAATTATCTTCACATTCAGCTAATTCTTCTCGGCAATGATTAATCATTAATTCAATTCCGGAATCAAAAATACTTTCTAAATTAATACCATCAATATCAAAATTTTGTTTATCAATATTATCGTTTATGAGGCCAAGTGATATTAGCGACAGCTCTCTTGAAAGAGATCTATTATCCATAAATTTGTTAATTAGAGGTATTAGTGGCTGCTCTAAATTGAGAAAATAATTTAGAAAAAGTTGGATTACTAGAACTATTCTTTTCGTCAGGATTTACTATGCCGGCTGAAATAATTGTTCTAAATGCATCCTCTACAGAAATGTTCAAATCTTTTACAGATGTTTCAGGAACTAATGTATACCAACCAGTCGTAGGATTTGGAGCTGTAGGTATAAAAACACTCAACAATTTTTGTTCTAATTCTGGTTGAAGAGAGGGTCCGACTACTCCAGTAACAAATCCAACACTAAATAATCCCTCCCTAGGATACTCAACTAATACAACTCTTCTGAACCTTTTTGAATTATCTCTTAAAAACGTTTCTAATAATTGTTTTAAAGTCTTATATACTGAACCTGCTACCGGTATTTTTGATAAAGTGCCCTCTCCAAACTCTAATAACCATCTTCCTACAAAATTTCTTGCCATTAAACCTATTAACAATATTGCTAAAAGCGGAACAGTTAAACCTAAACTTAAATTTATTAAATCTTGCAAAAGGGGATTTAATGTAATAAATGGATTAAGTTGTTTTGGTATAGATGTAACTAAAGTTAAAACAAATTTACTGACAACAGATGATAACCAGATAGTTGTTGCTAAAGGTATAACAACCAACAATCCAGCAATAAGATCATTTTTAAGATCCTGTTGAAGCCTAGAAGCCAAGTTCGAATCTTGTTTAGGAGTAGATTGAACCAAAATAAAATTCGTATAATATGATTATACTTTACAAGTAAATTAACAAGTTAACTAATTATTTAAAGTATTTATTTGATAATTTCCATAAAATTTATGAGGTAATTATCAAATAATAAAAAAAATCTGAAAATTGCGGCTCCATTATTCAAATAATGAACACGAAAGAAATAAGTAAAAGACTGAAACAAAAAGCGATAGATGAAGGCTTTTCAATTGCAGGAATTGCTAGTATTCCAGGTAGTTCTAGAATAAATTTAAGAACTAAAGCTTTAGATAGATGGTTAGAAAATAATTTCCATAGCGAGATGAAATGGATGGAAGCTGAAAAAAGAAAAAATATAAATTTACTTCTTGAGGATGCAAAAAGTGTTTTAGCTGTTGGATACAACTATTTGAGTGAAAAAAGTATTAAAGGAAATAATCTTAAAATTGCCAAATTTGGCCAAGGCGATGATTATCATAAATTAATAAATAAGAGATTAAAAAATATTGGTAATTGGATTAATTCTGAATTACCTACATGCAAATGGAAAATTTGTGTTGACAGCTCTCCATTATTAGAAAAAGCATGGGCAGAAGAATCAGGATTAGGATGGATTGGCAAAAATAGTAATTTAATAAATAAGAAATATGGGTCTTGGATTTCTTTAGGCTTTATGATTTTTAATACAAAATTTGAAGCGGATAAACCTGCAAAACCTCAATGCGGACAATGTGAAAAATGTATAGATAAATGCCCTACTAAAGCAATTACTGAACCATTTGTTATTAATTCTCAACTATGCATTGCATACCACACTATAGAAAATAGAGATTTAAATTTACCTTCTAATATTGAAAACAATCTTAGCGGCTGGATTGCAGGTTGTGATATTTGCCAAGATATTTGTCCATGGAATAAATCTACCCCAACGAATAAAACCATTGAGGCAAATCCAAAACAATGGATGCAAGAACTCAATTTAGATGCATTAAAATGGAAAGATCATGAATGGTCTGAAAAGTTGCAAGGAACTACACTTAAAAGAATCAAGCCATGGATGTGGAGACGAAATATAAGAGCTTCTATTCATAACCAGTGATCTAGTATGTTTAAAAAACTTTTAATATTCAAAATAATTTTTTTTCATTTAATTGGAATAAATATTTTTCAAGTAAAAAAAACAAATGCTTTTATACCTTATTATTATTTACCTTCTAAAAAATTTTTAAAATTAAAGGGATCAGAAATAGGAAAAAATGCATATCAACTTTTATACTTTGGGCAATTAAAGGAAGGATTAGCATTGGCTAAATTAGCAATCTCACTAAATCCAGAAGATGTAAATCTTTGGGCTCTTTTAGCAGAAGCTCAAATAAATAATAAACTTTTTGATGATGCTCTTTCATCAATTGAAAAAGGTAAATTAATCAATCCTCTTGTCAGTGAATTATATTTTGCTGAAGGATCAATATATTTAAATCAAAACAAAAAGCAAAAAGCAAAAAAATCATTAAAACAAGGTTTAGAAATACAACCGAAAAACACAAACGCTCTCTTTCAATATGGAAATATATTTTTAATGGAGAAAAATTATAAAAAAGCTTTATCAAAATACAATGAAATTATTGAGATCAAAGCAAATTTTTGGCAGGCGATTAATAACAAAGGTTTGATATATTTTGAGCAGGACGAAATTCTTTTGGCTATTAATAATTTTACAAAAGCGATAGAAATTAAAAAAAATGCTGAATCATTACTCGCTCTGGGTGTATCATTAAAAGATTCAAATAAAAAAAAGTCTATATTACTTGTAAGAGAAGCTTTACAAAAAAACCCAAATTATGTTTCTTTTAAATTTAGAGAAGAGCAACTTTGGGGAGAAAAGCTACAAAAAGCAACTGAAGAACTTTTTAAATTAGAAGAATTGACGAAAGATATTTCTATTGCAAATTTATATAAAAATTAGCTTTATTAACATTTCTACTGGAAAATATTTTTTTTCCTACTAATCTAAGCTTAGTTATTTTCAGAATTACTCAATTTTCCTAATTGATGGCTAAGGAAAAATTCATCTCTATATCTCTGCATCATGAGATGCAACGCTCATATCTAGAATATGCAATGAGTGTAATAGTAGGCAGGGCTCTACCAGACGCAAGAGACGGCCTCAAGCCAGTACAGAGAAGAATTCTTTTCGCTATGCATGAGCTCGGCTTAACGCCTGACAGGCCTTTCAGAAAATGCGCAAGAGTTGTTGGAGATGTTTTAGGCAAATACCATCCACATGGAGATCAAGCAGTATATGATGCTTTAGTTAGATTAGTACAAAGTTTCTCAACGAAATACCCAACTCTTCATGGCCATGGAAATTTCGGATCAGTAGATGATGACCCACCTGCTGCTATGAGATATACGGAAACAAGACTAGCTCCTATAGCAAATGAAGCATTGCTAAAAGAAATTGAATCAGAAACAGTTACTTACTCTGATAATTTTGATGGTTCACAAAAGGAGCCTGATGTTCTGCCCGCTCAATTACCTTTTTTGTTACTAAACGGGTCTTCTGGAATTGCAGTAGGAATGGCGACAAATATTCCGCCTCATAACTTAGGAGAAATTATAGATGCATTAGTACAACTTATTAAAAATCCTGAAATTAACGACTCGAAGTTAATTTCAATAGTTAAAGGCCCAGATTTCCCGACAGGAGGAGAATTAATTTATTCAGACAATATCGAGAATATATACAGAACCGGAAGAGGATCACTAACCCTTAGAGGAGTTGTACATCAGGAAGAAATTAATAATGGAAAAGGTCGGCATAAGAGAAATGCCCTTGTTGTTACCGAACTTCCTTACCAGATCAACAAAGCAGCTTGGATTGAAAAGTTAGCTGATCTAGTAAACACTGGAAAAATAAATGGTATTTCTGATATCCGCGACGAAAGTGATAGAGACGGCATGAGAATAATAATAGAAATCAAAAAAAACATAAATATCGATTTAGTTATATCTGACCTATACAAAAAAACATCATTACAAACTAATTTTGGAGCTATATTTTTAGCCTTAGTCAATGGAAAACCAGTTCAACTCTCTTTAAAAGAATATTTAAAACAATTTTTAGAATTCAGAGAATTAACTGTTTTAAAAAGAACAAAACATTTTTTAGAGTTAACAAAAGAGAAGTTAGAAATATTACAAGGTTTTGCTTTGGCAGTTAAAAATATAAAGAAAATTATTGAAATAGTTCAAAGTTCTGAAAATACTATTGAAGCAAAATCTTTATTAGAAAAAAATCTTAAATTAACAAGTAAACAAAGCAATGCAGTTCTAAGTATGCCTATAAAAAAATTAACTAACCTAGAAAGGATTCAAATTGATCAAAATATTATAGATTTAAAAGATAAAAAAGAATCACTTGATAATGTATTAAATCAAAGAACAGTATTATTAAATATTTTAGAAGATGAATTATTAAGATTAAAGGATAAGTATAATACTAAAAGATCTACAAAAATAATTAAAAATATTAATCTAGATAAAGAAAATAAAATTATTAATAAACAAATACTTGATGAATTGATTAATAATAAAACAAAAATTTCAATTGATAATAAATTTAATGTAAAAAATTTATTAGTTAATAATTACAAAAAATTAATTGAAAATGATAATAAATTAATTAATAAAAAGAATATATATCAATTCATATGTAATATGAATAATAATTTGAATCTATGTGCATTAACATATTCTGGAAAAGTTATTAATATTGACTGGAAAAAATATCTAAATTCTGATTATAAATTAGATAGTAAATTATTAAGCAATATTAATCCATACGAAATAATTAATTTTCATAATTTTGATAGTAATACAGATAATTATTTATGTATTCTTTGTAAAGATGGAAGATTTAAAAAAGTTTTATATGACAGTGAAATGATTAAAACAAATAGAGCTTTCTCTGTTATAAAGACAAATAAAGAAAATAAAATCATAAATTCATTCATATCAAAACAAAATATGATATTAATTATACTTACATCAATTGGAAGAATATTTAAATATAAACTTGACAATAAATATATTGTTCCCGTATCTAAACAAGCTCAAGGAACCATTTTAAATAAACTTTTTCCGCGTGAAGAAATAATATCCTGCTGTGAATGCAAAACTGACGATCAAATTATAATAATTACAAAAAAAGGAATCTTTTTTAGACTTAATGAAAGTGAAATATACAATTCTTGCAATTCAAAATTAGGTTTCATAGATAAAAAATTACAAATTAAAAATAATACTTTTTTAGGGATAATTACGGATAATAAATACTGTGAAATTGTAACAAATAAGGAAAGATCTGCAAAAATTAATTTTTCAAAAATAAATATAAATACTAAAAAATTTCAAATTGATTTTTTAGATTTTGATAATGATGAGTATATTAATAACGTTTATTTTTCAAATTACCTAATTGATTAAGATCTATACTCCACTTCTAGCCAATCTAAATACTCTTCATTAATATTCCCCGTTACATAAGATCCAGTAAAGCAACACATATCCAAATCTTTAATTAAAGAACCTTCAATAATTGATTTTTTTAAATTTTCTACATTTTGATAAACTAAATTATCAATTTCTAATTTTTCAGCTATTTGACTTATCGATCTATTATGAGCTATTAATTCACCACGAGTTGGCATATTAATCCCATAAACATGAGGATAACGAACTGGTGGTGCTGCAGAGGTGAAAAATACTTTATTTGCCCCCGCATCTTTTGCCATTTGAACAATTTCTTTAGAAGTAGTACCTCTAACAATTGAATCATCTACTATTAATACATTTTTATTTTTAAACTCTGTGCTCATTGCATTAAGTTTTTGCCTAACTGATTTCTTTCTTTTTTGTTGCCCAGGCATAATGAACGTTCTTCCTACATATCTATTTTTGAAGAAACCCTCCCTATATTCGATTGCTAGTTGACGAGCAACTTGCATGGCTGCAGGCCTAGAGGAATCAGGAATCGGCATCACAACATCGACATCACCACTTTTTATTGTTTTTTTAATTGTTTCTGCTAAAAAATCACCCATCTTTAATCTCGCTTTATACACAGAGATGCCATTCATTATTGAATCTGGTCTAGCTAAATAAACATACTCGAACGAACAAGGAAATAATTTAGGATTTTCTGAACATTGCTGCGAAAAAAACTCTCCTTGATCACTTATAAAAATAGCTTCACCAGGTTTAACATCTCTTTCAATTTTATAGTCATTATTTTCTAAAACCAAAGATTCACTTGCGATCATCCATTCCTCTTTATTTTCTACAGATACTCTTTTGCCAATTACCAAAGGTCTTATACCAAAAGGATCTCTAAATGCTAATATTCCATGCCCAGAAATCAATGAAATTGCAGCATATGATCCTTGAATTCTTTTATGTAAAGACCGGACTGCTTTAAAAATATGATTAGGGTCTAATTCTTGATTTTGCACTTGAGATTGCAATTCAGTAGCTAAAACATTTAATAACATTTCTGTATCGCTAGATGAATTTGTATGACGTCTATCGACATTAAATAATTGTTTTTCTAATTCTCTAGTATTAGTAAGATTTCCATTATGAATTAAAACTATTCCGTAAGGTGCATTTACATAAAATGGTTGAGCTTCCTCAATACTTTCAGCAGAACCTTTTGTAGCATATCTCACATGCCCTAATCCAATTTTACCAATAAGATTTCTCATATCTCTTGTTCTATAAGCAGTACTAACTTGACCTTTTGCTTTATAAATATGAAACATAGAACTGTCCATGGTAGCAATTCCAGTTGAATCTTGACCTCTGTGCTGAAGAAGTAAAAGACTGTCATATATTTGTTGATTTACATCTTCTGAAGAAACGATCCCTACAATTCCACACATAATTAATTTTTTAATTTAAATTTATAAATTTCATTCATTATTAAAAATTATTTGATAGACCATTATTAAATTTATCAGCTAGTGTGCTAATTTTTAAATCACAAATAATATTGTCTGATATTTTTATTTTTAATGTGTCTTGTAACACAGTTCCAATTTTTGTTACGTAAATACTATCAGTAAAGTTTTTACTTTCTTCAGAAACAAATTTAAGCCATTCATTTTTTTTCATATGTGATATTGAAAAAATAATTCTTGATCCACCTTCACTAAAAAGAAGACTATCTTTTCTATCATCTGCTGTGAGATTTATTGAAGCACCTTTATCTGACAAAATACATGCTTCTGCTAATGCAATGGCTAAACCACCATCACTAATATCATGACTAGATATGATTAGATTATTTAAAATTCCATTTCTGATAAACAACTGACATAATTTTTCATCTATTAAATTTAAACTAGGAGGCCTGCCTGTCACTTGTCCATGGAAATACTCTAGATAAGAAGTCGCTCCTAAAGTTAAACCTGAATCTTTTGATCCAACAATCCATATCTCATCATTAATATTTTTCCATCCTGATGAAACTGCTTGTTTTACATTATCTAAGACACCAACCATTCCAATAACTGGTGTCGGTTGAATTGGTTTTTTATTGCCTTCATCATCTATAGATTCATTATATAAAGAAACATTTCCACCGGTTACTGGAGTTTCTAAGGCTTCGCATGCAATCGAAATACCTTCGCAAGAATTATATAACTGCCAATAGCCTATTTCTGTCTGAGGAGATGCAAAATTTAAATTATTTGTAATTGCTACTGGCAAAGCACCTACACAACTTACATTTCTTGCTGATTCAGCAACTGCAGCAATACTACCTCTTAACGGGTCCAAAGAAACCCATCTATTATTGCAATCAACTGATGCAGCTATTCCAGAATATTCATGATTTATCTTATTTGTCTTATCATTTTGATCTCTTAATCTTATAACGGCGGCATCAGACTGTCCCGGTTTAAATATAGTATTAAGCTGAACTTGATAATCATATTGTTGAAAAACCCATTTTTTTGAAGCTATTGAAGGATTAGATAACAAAAGTAAAATAACTTCGGACCAAGAAAATTCTTTTTTAAACTTTAATGAATATATTATATTTGTCTTCTCTTTAGGTAATTCATTTTCACTCCACTTCCACTTATTTAATAAATAGTTAGGCGTCTCATTTAAAACTTTATGATAATTAACAGGGGTTTTATCAGATAAAGCTGTTGTTGGAATTTTAGCGACAACTTGCTTTTTATGAGAAATTATAACCTCCTTATCTTTTATAACTTTTCCAATCACACAAGCATATAAACCCCATTTATGAAATTCATTAACAAGAGTATTAAGCTTATCCTCTTTAACTACTAACAACATTCTTTCTTGCGATTCAGAAAGTAAATATTGATAAGCAGTCATATTTTGTTCTCTTGATGGCACTAAATCTAAATCAACACTAATACCTAAACCTCCATTAGCAGCCATTTCTGCGCTACTACAAGTAATGCCAGCAGCCCCCATATCTTGAGCAGCTATAACATCCCCAGTTTTAAAAGCACTTAAACATGCCTCAATTAAACTTTTTTCTAAAAAAGGATCACCTACTTGAACAGCGGGTCTATCATCTAACGAAGAGGATGTTAATTCAGAACTAGCAAAACTAGCTCCTCCAACACCATCTCTTCCTGTTGTATTTCCCACATATAATACAGGGGCACCAATATGTTTTGCTCCTGAACATACGATTTCATCTGTTTCTAATAAGCCTAAAGCCATTACATTAACCAAAGGATTACCCGAATAACTTTCATCAAAATTTATTTCACCACCAACGGTAGGAACTCCAACACAATTACCATAATGAGAGATTCCTGAAACAACTCCTTTTAATAAAGATAAATTAGATGGCTTATCAATTTTTCCAAATCTTAAAGAATTCAAAACTGCTATAGGTCTAGCACCCATCGTAAATATATCTCTTAAAATGCCTCCAACACCAGTTGCTGCACCTTGAAAAGGTTCTATAGCAGAAGGATGATTATGACTTTCAATTTTAAAAACTAATTTTTGATTACGACCAACATCGATAACTCCTGCATTTTCACCTGGGCCAATAAGAACAAACTCACCTTTAACCGGAAACTTAGCGAGTAAAGGTTTTGAATTTCTATAACAACAATGCTCAGACCACATCACACCAAACATTCCAAGTTCAGTTCTATTTGGTTCTCTTTCTAATCTTGCACAAATTTCTTGATAATCATTATTTGTTAAATTTTCAGTTTTTAGCGCCTGTGATACATCATATGAATTCATGTTTGAAGAATTTACCATTATTTAAATCCAAGGATCATTGTCTCTATTATTAGAGTAATTTGCATTATTAGCATCTGAATTACTGTCATTATTTTCATTTAATAATTGATCGTCTTCTGAAAAAATCTTTCTGCCATAATCTTCATCCTCTTCTAACCAGCCTTCTAACTTGTTAGTTGCAATACTTTTAATATCATCAAATTTATTAAAAAAGTTTTTTCCTTTTTTAAAAAATTCATTTTTAATACTTGATTTTACCAAAACAAAATCATCAAGAGACTCTTCACGACAAAAAACTAAGCCTGGTTGCTGATCGGAAATACTTTGAATATTTAATTTCCATCGACTAGATCCAGGGATACGAGGATTAGACCTAGAGACGAGATAATTTAAAATATTACCTGTTTTAAAATCAAAAATGAAATCGGCAATTGAACCAATTTTGACACCATTCTTATTAATTAAATTTGCGAATAAAAGATTAGGGAATCTATTCAATGTATTCAAATCTGATATTGCTGGTTCACCTTTGACAAAAATATCACTATCAACAATTTGTCTTATTTGATTTAATCTCCAAACATTCCTTTTTAGATTTAAATTTGAAGGTTTTGACGACCAACCCAGTATTCTATGAACAGGAGGATGCATCCATACAGTTTCGCCTACGCCATAAGATAATGTCATATTCTTTCGAACATTATGACTTAACAAATCACTTAAGAGATATTGTTGAGGTAATTTCACCTTAAGATCTAACTTGAACAGGCATAACTAGATAAGTGAATGAGCTATTATCATCTGGTACTAAAACTGCTGGTGTGGTGGGTAAGTTACATTTCAATAAAATATTTTCCGAAGAAATAACTCGCAATCCTTCTAATAAATATCTCACATTAAAAGCTATGTCTATTTGATCACAAGTAAAAGAAACAGGTAATAATTCTTTCGCATTTCCAATATCTTGAGCATCAGCACTTATTGCAGCAAAATTATCATCATTAATATTTATTTTAACTACACTACTTTGTTGATCAGCTAGAACAGCAATACGCTCCAAAGAGTTAATTATTAAATTCCTCTCAAATTTAAATACTTTTGAAAAAGTATCAGGAATAAGTTGTGAGTAATTAGGATAATTTCCTTCTAGTGTTCTCGTTGTAATTATTTGATTAGATGAAATAAAAACAACTTGCCCTTTATCATAAAACAATTTAATAGAGTCTTCTTTTAATTTTGTGTTAACAAGTTTTTCTATTTCTCTTAGTGATCTGGTCGGTATCGTAACAGATAAATAATCATCACTAGTATTTAAATTATTAATCATTTCTAATTTAGAAAAATTTTCTCCTTCAGAAGTTAAAACAACAGATAGCCTATGTCCATCTGTAGCTGCTGATTCAAGGAATTGATCCTTGAATTTAAAATTTACGCCAGTAAGTAGTTGCTTTGATTCATCATTACTACTAGAAAACATTGTCAATTTTAAAGCTTTTAAAAAACCAGCAGGATTTATATCTAGAGAAGTACCACTTTCAACAAATGGTAACTTAGGATAATCATCAGAGGCTATACCTTTCAAATTAAAAGATCCTCTATCACTTTTTAGCAAAATATTTTCTGTATTTTCTTCGACTTTTAAGGTCACAGGTGATTCACTGGGTAGTTTAGAAACTATTTCAGATAAAATTTTTGAAGGAATTGTAATAGCACCACTTTTTTCAACATTTGCGTCAAAAGAAGTTTGTATTCCTAGATTCAAATCAAATCCTGTCAAACTAATTTTATTAGTAACCTCATCAGCCGTAAATAAAATATTAGATAATATCGGGTGAGTAGGTCTTGAAGCGACAGCTTTATTAACTAATTGAATAGCAATATTTAAGTCACTTTGTTGACAAACTATCTCCATCTGAAAATTTTTATTTAATAAATATATATTAGTTCTACTTTGAAAGGAAATCCATCTATTATTTTTTTTTAATTTTTCAATAATATTCTATAATAAACAATTTAAAATATATATATTTAGTAGTAGTAGTTAATGTGGAAACTGTGGATAAACATACTAATGAATTCTTATCATTAAAGTTTTGAGAAATTATTTTTGTGAAAAAAATTTGTTATTTGTGTATGAAACTTATAAATTAATTTTTCTATAAAAATTTTTACACATTATCAGATTTATATTAAGAGGTTTTCCACAGTTTTAAGCTGATAAGTTTTTTTTTCCACAACCACTTTTTTATTTGTCTATGTTTAATAACCAAGAATTTTTGAAATATTATTTAAAGATGGTTCAATATTCTTTTGAAAAATTGCATCATTATTTTTAATAGCGCAATCTGGATCTTTTAATCCATTACCTGTAAGCACGCAGATAATCAAAGAGTCTTTCTTGATTCTATTTTTATTTTTAATTAATCCTGCTACTGATGCTGCACTCGCAGGTTCACAGAATATACCTTCTTTTGCAAGTGTTTTATAGGCATTAATAATTTCATCATCTGTTACAGATTGAAAATCACCTTTACTTTCTTTTTTTACAATTTTTGCTTTTTCTCTATTTACTGGGTTTCCTATTCTTATTGCAGTTGCAATTGTCTCAGGGTCTTTTACTATTATATTATCTACTAAAGGAGCAGATCCTGAAGATTGAAATCCCATCATTTTTGGTAATTTATATTTTTTATTTTTTTTGTAGTATTCGTTAAAACCTTTCCAGTATGCAGTTATGTTACCTGCATTTCCCATTGGAATACACAACCAATCAGGTGCTACTTTTAAGTCATCCATTATTTCGAAAGCAGCAGTTTTTTGGCCTTCAATTCTATAGGGATTAACAGAATTTACGAGAGTTATTGGATATTCTTTTGAAAGTTTTTGAACAATTTCTAATGCATCATCAAAATTTCCTTTGATTGATAAGACTTCAGCACCATACATTAAAGCCTGCGCAAGTTTACCTTGAGCGACATACCCATCAGGTATTAATACAAATGATTTTAAACCGCCTCTAGAAGCATAAGCAGCAGCAGAGGCAGAAGTATTGCCTGTGCTAGCGCAAATAACAGCTTCGCATCCTTCTTCTTTTGCCTTGCTGATAGCCATTGTCATCCCTCTGTCTTTAAATGATCCTGTAGGATTCAAACCATCATATTTGAGATAAACTTGTGTATTGTTTCCTATTAAATTACTAAGGTTTTCACTGAAAATTAAAGGAGTATTACCTTCTTTTAGAGTAATAATAGGAGTTTTATTTGATACTGGTAGATAACTTTTATAGGCATTAATAAGACCTGGCCAATTTCTTTTTTTATATTTAGGGAGTAATTTCTGTTTAATTGAGTTTAATATCATAATTAAGAATTAACTGTCTTTGATTTTGTTAAGAGGGGAATCAGTGAAAAATTTTAAAAGTTCATTTATTGATTCTACTTTATTTAAGATTTTATTTAATGCCCTTACGTTTAAAATTACAGTTTTAGTAGGGTAACTTTCAAAAAATCTTATGATATTAATCTTTCCTTCTCCCATATAAATACCTTTAATAACGCTAGATCGTAATGCTAATTTTCCAGTTATTTCATCTCTTGCATTTGGAGTATGTATTACTTTCGATAACCTTGATAAAACAACATTTCCTATTTCAGAGTAAAGAACCTTACTTGCAATAGGGAGGGGGATATCATAATTTTTATTTAAAATATTAAGAATGTCTTCATTAGAAGCATTTGTACTTCTTAAAAGTCTTTCTAAATTTTTTTCAGCTTTACCTGTTAAAGAATATCTTTTTAATGATTTAATGCTTATTGTTCTAGAAAAAATACTATATGTTAATTTAATTTTATCTGCACTTTGAACTTTATTTATCAAAAGAAAGGGGTTTATTAAAACAAAACATAAAGATAAATTATACATTAATCTTTTTGTGAGATTCATTTTAAATACTGGTTCCTGCTGCTAGCTTTACCAATCTAACAACACTTTTTTCTGTTACATTTTGAGCTATTCTTAAACTCATTTCTTTTGCATATGGTTCATTAATAAGTCTGGGAATTCGTTTAAGAAAAATTTCTATGGAATATCCTGGCACTTTTTGTAATACATTTAAAAATTTAGTGAATGGTTCAATAGTAAAAATAACATCATTCATTGTATTTTGATTTTGAATGATATTCATTTTTAATGACTTTGGTAAAAAATAATTTATGTTTTTAATAACTTTTAAATTAATTTTATCAATTTGATTTGTTAGTCCATTTACTAATTCATCTCTTAAAAATCCTCCCTTTTGAGAAAAAAGTAGATTTATAACTTCATCAAGTAATTTTTCTAAATCTAGATCAGTTTGTTTTGCAGCATTAGATAATAAATCTTCAAGCCTATCCCATTTAAATTCTTTATTATCAAAAAGCATTTCTTTTAAACTTTCTCTTAATTGTGGATCAGGATCTTCCATTAACCTTCTAGCAAAATATGGATAGGCAGCACCGAGGATTTTGAAATTTGGATCAACGCTTAATGCTATTCCTTCTAAGGTTATTAATGATCTGATTATAAGAGCATAGTATGGAGGTAATTTAAAAGGGAATTTATACATTACGCCAGACATATCATCAGTAACACTTTTAAAATCCATTTTTGAAACACCAAGTTCAATAGCATTTACAAAAACATCTTGAAAAGCTGGTACTATTGGTTCTAAATTAACTTCGTTAGAGAGAAAACCAAGTTTCACAAAATCATGAGATAGTTTGTCAAAATTTTTATTTACTAAATGAACAACGGCTTGGATTAATCCAGATCGTGAATCCCTTGAAACCTCACTCATCATTCCAAAATCTAAATAACATAATCTCCCATCTTCCAATGCTAATAAATTACCTGGATGAGGATCTGCATGAAAAAAGCCATGCTCTAAAAGCTGTTCTAAGCTGCATTGAACTCCAATATCAATCATCTCATCTGGGTTAATTCCAAGTTTTTTTACATCATCGAGATTTGTTAATTTAGTTCCTTCTATCCATTCCATAGTTAATACTCTTCTAGATGTTAGTTCGTTATAAATTTTTGGAACAGCTATTTTAATATTCTTCTGGTGCATATCTCTAAATTTTTCTGCATTTTCTGCTTCATTTATATAATCCATTTCTTCAAAGACTCTTTTACCAAGTTCATCTATTAAAGCAACAAGATCACTTCTAATTAGACCTATATTATTTTTTAGCCAAATAGCAATATTTCTTACGATGTATAAATCTAAAGTAATTTGCTCTCTAAGTCCTGGTCTCTGAACTTTAACTGCTACAACTTCTCCATCTTTTAGAATAGCTTTATGAACTTGTCCTAATGATGCAGCAGAGATAGGTTCTTTATCTATTTTTAAGAAAATATCTTTGATATTTTTATCTAAATCTTTTTCAATCAGTTCCATAGCTTTATCACCAGAAAAACCCGGAAGTTGATCTTGTAATTGTGATAATTCCTCTAATAAAATAACTGGAATTATATCTGGCCTAGTTGATAATGCTTGTCCAGCTTTTACAAAAGCTGGACCTAATTCAACTAGTAAGTTTGTAAGTTGTTTAGCTCTATATCTGGCTTGAGACTCATTTTTTAATTTACCTGTAATTTTATCTAAGCCGACAGAAATAATATAAGCAAATATGGGAATTAATGTTTGCCAAAGCCTTTTAAATAATCTTTTTGGATTTTTACGATAAATTTTAGAGATCGTGTCAGGATTGTATTCAAGTAAACCTGATGCTTCAATAAAATCTTTAAAATCTTCTTTCATAACTTTATATTTTAAATACCTTTTAAATTGTTAGAAAAGAGGTTATTTTTTTGTTTAAGAGATAGTTCACTGTGTTAAAAAAATTAAAATTACATAATTTGGCCTTAATTGAAATTATAGAAATTAATTTCAAAAAAGGTTTGAATGTTTTTACAGGGGAATCAGGGTCAGGTAAATCTTTGATTTTAGATTCTTTAAATTCTTTGTTTGGTGGAACTAATATACCGCTAAATCATTTAATTCGTCCAGGAAAAAATGAATGTTTAATTGAGGGAATATTTGAAATTACACCTATTGTTAGAAATTTTCTTCTGTATAACAATCAATTTATCTCAACTAATAAATTAATAATTTCCAGAAATTCTTATATAAAAGATTCTAAAATAGTTTCAAAATTTACTATAAATAAAAAGGTCGTTAAAAAAAGTTTTTTATCAGAGTTAGGATCTTTATTAATAGATTTTGCTGGGCAAAATGATACTTTTTTATTTAATTCTCAAGCTTATTTAAGAAATATTCTAGATGAGACTGGCTCTAAAAAATTAAGAGATTTAAAAATTAAGATCCAGGAAACTTATAAAGAATTAAATAATTTAAGAGAAAATATAAAGTATAAGTCTCAATTAATAGAAAAAAATAAAGAGAATTATTTTGCAAACACAAAAATCTTACAAATACTTGAAGAATCAAATCTTGTTAATGAAGATGAAATAATTTTATTAAAGAAAAAACAACTAATGTTATCCAATAATTATGAACTTAAAAATAAGTTAAATCTGATCTCGTCCTTTTTATGTGATTTAAGAAATGAAAATAATTGTGCAAATAGTTTTATATCTGAATCTATTAAAAACTTAAATAGGCTTACAAAGTATGATCAATCAATCCAAAATTTATCTGATAAATTAATAAATTCTCAAATTCAAATTGAGGAAGTCGTTTTCTCTATAACAACCTATCTTGAATCAATTGAAAACGAAGAAGATAATTTAGAAGAAGTGCAGGCTAGATTATTTAAATTGCAAAATCTTGAAAAAACTTTTTCTCTCGAATTGCCATCACTTATTCGTAAAAGAGATGAATTAAGAAAATTACCTTCTTTAGATCGTAGTAATGAAGAGATAAATACTTTAAAAAATGAGCTAAGTTATTTAAATAGTAAGTTTCAAAAATTACTAAATGAACAATCTTTCGAAAGGAATCAAGTTGCTGCTAGATTAGAAGAATTAGTTTCTATTACTCTAAAAGAATTAGGGCTGAGTAATGCTAATTTTGCTATTAATATCAAAAAAATAGAACCTTCATCTCATGGTTCGGATTTTATACAATTTTTATTTTCTGCAAATCCTGATCAAAAATTAGCTCCAATATCAAGTGTTATTTCTGGAGGTGAGATGTCAAGATTTTTATTAGCTTTAAAATTTAATTTATCAAAAATTACAAATACAATATTTCTTGATGAAATTGACAATGGTCTTAGTGGTCAATCTCTTTTGTCTACAGTTAATTTAATTAAAAAAATTGCTTTAAATCAGCAAATTTTATGTATTACGCATCATCCTCTTTTGGCTTCTTCTGCAGATAGTCACTATAAAGTACAGAAAACTATTTGTAACGGTTATACATCAACTTCTTTGAAAAAGCTAATAACCATAAAAGATAAGCAGAATGAAATAGCAGAGTTAATAGGTGGAGGTTTTAAGGAAGCAAGTAATTATGCTTTAACATTATTAAATAAAGCAGCCGCTTAAAATAAAAAATTTTACTATAATAAATAACTAATTAATATTAATATGGGTTTTAAATGGTACGTAAAAATAATAACTTAGCAGATGAAAATTTAATTACTATAAGGGGAGCAAGGCAACATAATTTAAAAAATTTAGATCTTTCTCTACCTAGAAATAAGTTCATTGTTTTTACTGGCGTAAGTGGTAGTGGTAAGAGTTCATTAGCTTTCGATACTATATTTGCTGAAGGTCAAAGGAGGTATGTAGAAAGTCTCTCGGCTTATGCGAGACAATTTTTAGGACAAGTTGATAAGCCTGATGTTGATAATATTGAAGGTCTTTCTCCTGCAATATCTATTGATCAAAAGTCCACTAGCCACAACCCTCGATCTACCGTAGGAACTGTAACTGAAATACAGGATTATTTGAGACTTTTATTTGGAAGAGCAGGCGAGCCTCATTGTCCTCATTGTAATAGAAAAATCAGCCCTCAGACTATTGATGAAATGGTTGATCAAATTCTCCTTTTACCAGAAGGAACTAGATATCAGATACTATCGCCGGTCGTTAGAGGAAAAAAGGGAACTCATTCAAAATTAATTGCTGGTTTAGCTTCTGAAGGTTTTGCGAGAGTAAGAATTAATGGGGAAGTAAGGGAATTATCAGATAGCATTGAATTAGATAAAAATCAAATACATAACATAGAAGTTGTAGTTGATAGACTTATTGCGAGGGAGGGTATTCAAGAAAGGCTTAATGATTCATTAAGAACTTCTTTGAAGCGTGGAGATGGTTTAACTATTATTGAGGTTGTTCCAAAGAAAGGAGAACAATTACCACCTAATTTAACGAGAGAAAGATTATATTCAGAAAATTTTGCATGTCCTGAACATGGCTCAATAGTTGAAGAGTTATCACCTAGGTTATTTTCTTTTAATAGTCCTTATGGAGCTTGTCAAGATTGCCACGGCATTGGGTTTTTGAAAAAATTTACTTTTGAAAGAGTTATCCCAGAACCTTCGCTGCCTGTTTATGCAGCAGTTGCCCCTTGGAGCGAGAAAGATAATACTTATTATTTTTCATTATTATATTCTGTTGGCCAAGCTTATGGTTTTGAATTAAAAACTCCTTGGAATAAGCTAACTGAGCTTCAGCAAAAAGTTTTATTGCTTGGTTCTGATAAACCAATACTTATTCAGGCTGATAGTAGATTCAATACTTCTTCAGGTTTTGAAAGACCATTCGAAGGGATTTTAAATATTTTAGAACGACAGTTGCAGGAGACTAATGGTGAGTCACTAAAACAAAAGTTAGAAAAATATTTAGAGTTAGTACCTTGTAAAACTTGTGCTGGTAAAAGATTACGACCTGAAGCATTAGCCGTCAAAGTTGGACCTTATGCTATTACTGATTTAACTTCCATAAGTGTTTTTGATACGTTAAAACATATTGAAAGAATTATGGGATTAAGTAATGATAAAAAAGTTATTTTATCAGAAAGACAAAAGCAGATAGGAGAGTTAGTCCTTAAAGAAATAAGATTAAGATTAAAGTTTTTGATAGATGTTGGATTAGATTATTTAACTCTTGATAGACCGGCGATGACTCTCTCTGGTGGTGAAGCTCAGAGAATAAGGTTAGCCACTCAAATAGGTGCAGGATTAACTGGTGTTTTGTATGTTCTTGATGAACCAAGCATTGGCCTTCATCAAAGAGATAATGATAGGTTATTAGAAACTTTAAAGAAACTTAGAGATTTAGGAAATACATTAGTAGTTGTTGAACATGATGAAGATACTATGAGAGCTGCTGACTATATTGTAGATATTGGTCCAGGAGCAGGTGTTTATGGAGGAGAGATAGTTGCAAAAGGCTCTTTTGATGATGTCGTTAAAGCTAAAAACTCTTTAACAGGAGCTTATTTAAGTGGAAGAAAAACCATCCCAACACCAAAAGAGAGACGCTCATCTGTAAAAAAGAGTTTAATTCTCAATAATTGTAATAAAAATAATCTTAAAGATATTTCAATAGAATTTCCATTAGGAAGACTTGTTTCAATAACTGGAGTCAGTGGAAGTGGAAAAAGTACTTTAATTAATGAATTATTACACCCAGCTTTAAGTCACTCACTTGGTTTAAAAGTCCCATTTCCAAAAGGACTCAAGGAGCTTAAAGGCATAAAAGCTATAGATAAAGTAATCGTAATAGATCAATCGCCTATTGGTAGAACACCTCGATCAAATCCAGCGACTTATACGGGAGCATTTGATCCTATTCGACAAGTATTTGCTGCTTCTATTGAGGCAAAGGCCAGAGGTTATCAAGCAGGTCAGTTTAGTTTTAATGTTAAAGGCGGGAGGTGTGAGGCTTGTCGTGGACAAGGTGTAAATATTATCGAAATGAATTTTTTACCTGATGTATATGTTCAGTGCGATGTTTGTAAAGGCGCAAGGTTTAATAGAGAGACTCTTCAAGTTAAATATAAAGGTTTCACTATCTCAGATGTTTTAGAAATGACTGTTGAGCAAGCTGCAGAAGCTTTTTCAGCAATCCCTCAGGCTTCTGAAAGGCTAACAACATTGGTTGATGTAGGTCTCGGATATGTAAAGCTAGGTCAACCAGCACCCACGTTATCTGGGGGAGAGGCTCAGAGAGTTAAATTAGCGACTGAATTATCTAAACGAGCAACTGGTAAAACACTTTATTTGATTGATGAACCAACTACAGGACTAAGTTTTTATGATGTTCATAAATTAATGGATGTTATTCAGAGACTTGTGGACAAAGGTAATTCAGTCATTGTTATTGAGCATAATTTAGATGTCATACGTTGCTCTGATTGGATAATTGATTTAGGACCAGAAGGGGGAGATAAAGGTGGATCAATAATTGCACAAGGAACTCCAGAGGAAGTGTCTAAGCATCCAACAAGTTATACTGCTAAATATTTAAAAGAGGTATTGCATTAAAACAAAGAATATTTGTTGTATTTCTTTGTATTATTAATAATTTGATTCATTATTTTTAATTTAAAAAATTATAAGAACTATTGCTATAACTGAGTATTCATGTATATTTTTTGAATTATCATTCAAAAACATAACCCTTTCTTAAGATTTGAATTAAATAAATAGCTTATTAATTAATACCAGACATGGAGTTATGTAATTGGGTTTGAAAATTTTACATCTTCATCTGCATGGTTTGATACGTTCTAACGATTTAGAGCTAGGTCGTGATCCAGATACTGGGGGACAAACACAATATGTTCTTGAATTAGTAAAAAGTTTAGCTAATACATCTGAAGTTGAACAAGTAGATTTAGTAACTAGGCTGATAAAAGATAAAAGAGTAAATGATCAATATTCCAAGGAGAGAGAATTTATAGAATTGGGCGCGAGAATCTTGAGATTTGAATTTGGGCCGCAAAAATATTTGAGAAAAGAGTTATTGTGGCCTTTCTTAGAAGAACTTATTAATAAATTATCTAAATTTTATGAAAAGCCAGAGAATAAGCCTGATTGGATTCATGCACATTACGCTGATGCAGGTTATGTAGGTGTTCGTTTGAGTAGGAGTCTAAGAGTACCTTTAGTCTTTACTGCTCATTCGTTAGGGAGAGAAAAGAAAAGAAGACTTTTAGATGCAGGCTTAACTCAGAGTCAAATAGAAAAATCATATTGTATTTCTAAAAGAATATCGGCGGAAGAAGAGGCATTAAAAGAGGCTGATATGATAGTTACCAGTACTAAACAAGAGTCTATTTATCAATATTCTGCTTATAAATCTTTTGAATCTCAAAAAGTAAGAGTGATTTGCCCAGGTGTTGATTATAAAAAGTTTCATCATATTAATTCAACAACGGAAACAAGTGATATTGATAATATGATGAATCCTTTTTTGACTAATTCTTTTAAGCCTCCACTTCTAGCAATCTCTAGAGCAGTAAGGCGCAAAAATGTTCCTTCTCTTGTTGAAGCTTTTGGACGCTCAGATAAATTAAAAAAGAACAATAATTTAATTCTTGTTTTGGGATGTAGAGATAATTTATCTAAAATGGATTCTCAGCAAAAAGATGTTTTTCAACAAATTTTTGAAATTATTGATAGATATAATTTATATGGAAAAGTAGCTTATCCTAAAAAACATACACCCAATCAAATACCATCAATTTATCGATGGGCTGCAAGCAGGAGAGGTATTTTTGTTAATCCTGCATTAACGGAACCGTTTGGATTGACTTTGTTAGAGGCTGCCTCTTGTGGATTGCCCATGGTTGCAACAAATGATGGAGGTCCTCAAGAAATTAATTTAAAATGTGATAATGGTTTATTAGCTGATGTAACTGATTTAAATACATTTAAATATACACTTGAAAAAGCAATATCAAGTAAAAGTCAATGGAGGCTATGGAGCAGAAATGGAATAGAGGCTGTTAGTAGGCACTTTAGTTGGAACAATCATGTTAGATACTACCTATTTAATATGTGTCAGCAAGATCACAAGTTAAATTTGTTGTCATCTTCTGGAATTAAACTTAGTTGTTTGAATGGACGTTCTTCACTAATAAAACCCCATTCATCAAAAATGTCTGGATCTGAGTGGATGATAAGTTGATTTTTTTTATATTTTTTTAATTTAAAACCTTTTTTTGAAAGTTTTTTCATTAAATTAGCAGTCTCCTCAAATCTTGAGGCCATTGCATCAAGGCTCGCACAATCACTTGTTAAACCTTTATCTTTCCATGTAAAAAAGCTCATTGATTGAACAATCATTTACATGACTATACTAAAAATTATTAGAATAATGTTAATTAACCAAAATATTTCTACTATTTTTTCTTCTCTAATACCTTGTAATTCAAAATGATGATGAATAGGTGTCATTAAAAAAAGTCTTTTACCTTGACTAAATATTTTTTTTGTAATTTTGAAGTAACTCACTTGCAGAATTACTGATACCGCTTCGATAACAAATATTCCAGAAATTATAAATGTCGTAAAAAAACTATTTGTAACAATACAAATAATACCGATAATTGCTCCAATAGTTAATGATCCTGTATCACCCATGAAAATTTTTGCTGGATATTTATTGTGCTTTAAAAACCCTAAACATAAACCTGACATGCAGAATGAAAGAAGGCTAAAGATTAAGTAAGTTTCATTATCATTTAGAAGTATCTCTGTTCCTAATCCGCAAAATACTATTGAACTACATCCAGCTGCTAATCCATCAAGACCATCAGTTAAGTTTACAGAATTACTTAAAGAAATTATTGTTATTATTGAAATTGGGATAATGAAGTTTTTCAAATTAATTGTTAAATGATCTAACAAAATTAAATTATTATTGATTAAATTATTATTAAATAGAAAAATTACAAAAAGTGATGAAAAAAATATTTGAAGTATTAATTTTTCTTTGCTTTTAAGTCCTAAATTTATTTGTTTTTTTATACTTAAATAATCATCAAGAAAACCTATAGAGAAGAAACCAAATATTGTTATTAATAATGCTAATTTAAATTTAAATGAGATAATATTTACGCTGATAAGTATTAAAAAAAAAATAGAAATAATAAATAAACCACCCATGGTGGGAGTGTTTTTTTTAATTAAATGAGAGTTTGGTCCTTCAGTCCTTATTGTTTGCAAAAAATTATATTTTTTTATAAACTTTATGCCATATTTTGTTGTTAAAAATGCTGCTATTATTGAAAAATTATATGCAATAAAAATATAAGGATTATTTATGTATATTGAATTTATTAAGGTAATAAATGAAATTATTAATAATAATAAGCTGTAATTAAAAATATTACTCTTCCCAGTCATCTTCTATCAAATCATCTTCACCTTTATAATCTTCTTTCTCACCCATTAAAGCTGATAATTCTTCTTCTTCTATTGTACTAATTTCTTGGGATTCACCTGATTCTTCGGTTACTAATCTTCCACTATCTTCAAGCCAGGATAATAAATCTGGCTCTTCTCGAAGAGGTAAAACTGGTGCAGCGTCATCTCTTCTATAACAGGTTAAGGCCGGATTGATTTCAGCGATTTCATTTAGTCTTATTTGAAGTTTATCCGAAGTCATAGGATTCATTACTCTTATATTAAGATAATACATGTTGTCCATTTTTAAAATCTTTGTTTGATAAAGGAAATTTAAAATATTACATAATTTGGATTGTTTCTATCGCTGTGTCACTGGGCTTTAAAATATATGGCTTGAAGCATTCAGAACAGTTATCAATTAATTATGAGATTGTTATTTTATTGGTTTTCGCTCCTTCATTGATAGTTACAATGATAATAATTTTTAAAAAAGTTTTTAAAAATTAATTATTTGTTCTTTTGGAGAATACTAAATGAAAGATTTAAAGAGAGTTGTTTTAGCATATTCGGGAGGGGTTGATACCAGTGTTTGCATTCCTTATCTCAGAGAAAAATATGGGGTATCAGAAGTTATTACATTTGTAGCTGATTTGGGTCAAGGTGAAGATTTAGAAAATATAAGACAAAAAGCGCTTCAATCTGGTGCATTTAAATCAATAATTGGAGATCTTCTCAAACCTTTTATTGATGAATTTGCTTTTCCAGCTATTAGAGCAAACGCGTTATATGGAGATAAGTACCCACTCTCTACCGCTTTAGCTAGACCTTTAATCGCTAAAAATCTAGTTGCAATTGCGAGAGAGTTCAATGCAGATGCAGTCGCTCATGGCTGTACAGGCAAAGGTAATGACCAAGTTAGATTTGATTTGACTATAAATGCATTAGCTCCAGATTTAGAAATTATTACTCCCGCCAGAGAGTGGAAAATGAGTAGGGAAGAGGCAATTAATTATGGAGAAAGATTTGGAATACCTGCGCCAGTTTCTAAAAAATCTCCATACTCTATTGATGTTAATTTATTAGGAAGAAGTATTGAGGCAGGTGTTCTGGAAGATCCTATGTCTCCCCCAAGTGAAGATATATTTGAAATGACATCATCTATTAAAGAAGCACCAGAAGAGTCAGAAGATATTGTTATTGAGTTTCTTAATGGATTTCCTGTGTCTATTAATCAAGAAAAATTAAATCATTTGGAATTAATGAAAAGGGCTAATTTAATTGCTGGTAAACATGGTTTTGGCAGGCTAGATATGATGGAAGATAGGATTGTTGGAATAAAAAGTAGAGAAATCTACGAGACTCCTGGACTTCTTTTATTAATTAAAGCTCATAAGGAAATGGAAAGCTTAACTTTAAATCCAGATGTTTTGGAATTTAAAAGTTTAGTCGATAAGAAGTGGGGACAATTAGTTTATCAAGGTTTTTGGTATGGTCCATTAAAATCTGCTCTTGATGAGTTTATCTCTTCAACTCAGCATTCAGTAAATGGCATGGTAAAAATTAGGTTGCATAAAGGTAATGCAGTTGTTATTGGAAGATCATCTATTCAAAATTCCTTGTATAGAGAAGATCTAGCTACTTATAATAAAAATGATAGCTTTGACCACGAAAGTGCTAAAGGTTTTATTTATATGTGGGGTATGTCTAATAAAATATGGGCCGAGTCTAACAACAATAACGTCAAATAAATTTTTTAATCTTTAGGTTTATCTGAGTCATTACTTTCTGAGTTATTTTCTTCTGAAGTATTAGTCGTTGTAATATCATTTTCACTTTTCTCGTTTTCTTGATTATTTGTAGTTTCAGAGGGTTTGATCTTCGGTTTTGGAGTTGGTAAAGGCCCATCTTGTTTTATAGTCATATATCTAATTACATCTTCGCTAAGTCTCATGGCTTTTTCAATTTTCTCTATGTGTTGACCATCTCCTTGATGACTTAGTTGGACGTAAATACCTTCTCTATTTTTTGCGATGGTGTATGCTAATCTTCTTTTTCCTCTCATTTGACTGTCTAAAATTTTGCCTCCCATATCTTCAAGTAATTTATTATATTTTTCGATATGTTTATTTACTTCTTCTTCCGCAATATCAGGACGGAGAATATACATTGTTTCGTAGAAGATTTCTTGTTTTTTCATGGTTTCAGACTAGGACGTTAGGCTCATTTAATGATAATGGGCGTCTGTTCATTAATTACAATACATTATTATGGTAAATATCTAAATACATAAATTATTTTTAACTTAAATTAAGAAATTTTTAGAGATATTTTTTTATAGCTTCTTCCATGATTTCAATAGGAATATTTACACCATCTGTCCAGTAAGATAAGGATTTTGCTCCTTGAGCTACTAACATTTTCATCCCATTAATTGTATGACACCCTTTCTTTCGAGCGAAATTTAATAAGTAAGTTTCTTGGGGATTGTAAATCAAATCATAAATTATTGTTTTTGAGTTAAGTGATCTCCAGAATTGATCTCCAAAAGGTAGTTCCTCTTTTATAATTTTATGATTAATCATTCCTACTGGGGTGGTATTTACAATTAAATCTGCAGTATGAATTAAATTAAAAATATTTGGATTTTTAAAAGATACGCCTTTCAATAAAAATTGATTTTTAAAATCACTTAACAAAGAATCAATAGAAAGTTGATTCCTCGAAATAATTATTATTTCTGACATTTTTAAATTAATTAGTCCTTGTATTGCTGATCTTGCGGCTCCTCCTGAACCTAATATTATTGCTTTTTTATTAGCAATATTTAAATCCTCCAATGGATAAATTAGACCTTCTACGTCAGTATTAATTCCATGCCATTCTCCTTTACCATTAGGCTTTAGCGTGTTAACTGCCTTTATTTGCTCTGCTAGAGGGGATATCTTACTGCAGTAATTAAGTACTTTTTCTTTGAAAGGTATTGTTACGTTAATACCTTTACAATTAATTTTGCTTAATGATCTGATAACAATTTCAAAGTCCTTTTCATTGCAAGGAATTGAAAAATATATTAAATCAAGGCCTAAATATTTGATAGCGGCATTATGCATTATTGGTGATAATGAATGACTTACTGGATTTCCTATTAGTGCAAGAAAATTTGTTTTACTTGTGATCATATTTTTTGAATTTAGTATAAAATTTTGATTTGTTCGGAAACCACACCCCGTTTTTGAGTAACAATAATGACCAGTATGACCGATTATGGAGAATATTAAGGAGAGTTTTTACCTATGGGTAAGGTTGTTGGAATTGATTTAGGTACAACGAATAGTTGTGTTGCTGTAATGGAGGGTGGTAAACCTACTGTAATCGCAAATGCTGAAGGTTTCAGAACTACACCATCAGTGGTTGCATATACTAAAAATCAAGATAAGCTTGTTGGTCAAATAGCTAAACGACAAGCAGTAATGAATCCTGAAAATACTTTTTATTCTGCTAAGAGATTTGTTGGCCGAAGAGTTGATGAAGTTAGTCAAGAATCTAAGGAAGTGAGTTATTCAGTTGAGAAATCTGGATCTAGCGTTAAATTAAAGTGTCCAGTCTTAGATAAACAATTTTCACCAGAAGAAGTTAGTTCTCAAGTTTTAAGAAAATTAGCTGAAGACGCTGGTAAATATTTAGGTCAAACAGTAACACAAGCTGTTATTACTGTACCTGCTTACTTTAATGACTCTCAAAGACAGGCAACAAAAGATGCTGGTAAAATTGCAGGCCTTGAAGTTCTTAGAATAGTAAATGAGCCAACTGCTGCAGCTTTAGCATATGGTTTAGATAAGGAAAATGAAAAAATTCTTGTCTTTGATTTAGGTGGAGGTACTTTTGATGTTTCAGTTATTGAAGCTGGTGATGGAGTAACTGAAGTTCTCTCTACATCTGGAGATACCCACTTGGGTGGTGATGACTTCGATAGATGCATTGTAGATCATCTGGCTAGTACATTTAAATCAAATGAAGGAATAGACTTAAGGCAAGATAAGCAAGCATTACAGCGTTTAACTGAGGCTGCTGAAAAAGCAAAAATTGAATTATCTAATGCCACTCAAAGTGAGATCAATTTACCATTTATTACTGCTACTCCAGAAGGACCTAAACACCTTGATTTAAATCTTACTAGGGCAAAATTTGAAGAATTAGCTGCATCTCTAATAGATAGATGTAAAATTCCTGTAGAGCAAGCTCTTAAGGACGCAAAAATTTCAACAACTGAGATTGATGAAGTAGTAATGGTAGGAGGCTCTTCAAGGATTCCTGCAGTACTAGATTTAGTTAAAACAATTACTGGTAAAGATCCCAATCAAACTGTTAATCCTGACGAAGTAGTTGCTGTTGGAGCAGCTGTGCAAGGTGGAGTCTTAGCTGGTGAAGTCAAAGATATCCTTTTACTCGATGTAACACCTCTTTCGTTAGGTGTAGAAACTCTTGGTGGTGTTATGACAAAAATGATTGCACGTAATACTACTGTGCCCACAAAGAAATCAGAGACCTATTCAACGGCTGTAGATGGTCAAACAAATGTTGAAATTCATGTTTTGCAGGGGGAAAGAGAAATGGCTTCTGATAATAAAAGCTTAGGTACTTTCAGATTGGATGGAATTCCCTCTGCTCCTAGAGGGGTTCCTCAAATTGAAGTTACTTTTGATATCGATGCTAATGGGATATTGAGTGTTACTGCTAAGGATAAAGGTAGTGGTAAAGAGCAAAGTATTTCTATAACGGGTGCTTCAACATTATCAGATAATGAAGTTGATAAAATGGTTAAGGATGCAGAAACAAATGCTTCATCTGATAAAGAGAAAAGAGAACGTATTGATCTTAAGAATCAGTCTGAGACACTTGTTTACCAAACTGAAAAGCAATTAGCTGAACTTGGAGATAAAATCGATGCTCCAACAAAAGAAAAGGTAGAAGAGAAAAGCAAAGCACTAAAAGAGGCGACTGATAAAGAAGATTATGATGCAATGAAAAAATTGCTTGAAGAGCTTCAACAAGAGCTATACGCTGTTGGATCATCTGTTTATCAACAGCCCGGTAATCAATCTGCGGCTAGTGCATCAGAAGAATCTACATCTAAAGATGATGGAGATGACGTCATTGATGCTGATTTTACTGAATCAAAATAAAAATTATATATGTTTTTTAATTTCTTTAGATACCCAATCTGAACAAGCTGGGGCAAGAAGTATGCCATTTTTATAAAATCCTGAACATAATATTAATCCTTGATCTAATGATTTTAATAATGGCGATGGCTCACCTTCTGGTCTCGAGCGTATTCCAAACCATTTCCTAGAAATATTTTTTTTGTCAAGCCAATTTGGTTTTTGTTCTAGGAATTCAAATAGTCCATTTAAGTAAAACTCATCTGGTTTAAAGTTATATTCATCAGTTGAACCTATAATTATTTTTTCCTTATTGATAGTTATTAAATTTTTATCATTAATATTTAAAAGTTTTGGTAACGATAAAAAATTAATATTTTTATCTTCGTGACATATTTCTACGGCTTGCCCAAGTACAGGTTTAAGTTTTATTTTTTGTATTTCTGCATTAATTAATTTCAATGAATCAATGGAATTACAAAGAATAACAATTTCGCTGGTTAAAACTTCCCCAGATTTAAGTTTTACATTCCATTTTTGCAATTTTTTTTGAATTTCAATTACTTGATCATTAATTGTTTTAATATTTTTAGTTTTTAAAGTTTTGTTAAGTGTTTCTAATAATATTCGTGGATCAATTCTGCCATCCTGATGAGAAATTATTCCTTGGAATTTATTCCCTTTAAATGTTTTGTTAATGTCACTTAAAATATATGAATTTGCTTCTACTATCTCAAGCTCATCATTTGGATAATTATTGACAAATGTGGTTAATTTTTTAAATTTTTCTAGATCACTAGTTAGTTTAAATAATGGTTTCTCAAATATTAATTTTGGATTATATCTTTGTAAAATATTTATCCATTTAGGCCATAATTCTGAACTTTTTTGTCTTAGCATCCAACTTCTACCTTTTCTCTTTTGATATATCTTCCCCATTAAAATCCCAAGTGCAGCATTGCTACTATTTTGTTTTTCATCTTGATCGATTATTTTAATATCAAATCCATAGTTTGATAATTCAAAAGCATTTGATTTGCCAATTATTCCTGATCCAACAATTATTATCCTGATCGCATTAAAGTTATTTTTTAGTTTATTCATTACTATATTATAAGTAATTATAAAATCTAAATAAACTGATTCATTTTTGGAAAATCCTTCAATTATTTTAAGAACTGTTTGTCCAGATCAGCCAGGATTGGTTTACAAGCTAACTAGTTGGATTTCTAGTTGCGGCGGAAATATCAAACATTCTGATCATCATACAGATCCAGACGCAGAACTCTTTTTGAGTAGGATTGAATGGAATATAAATAGTTTTCCAATAAACAAGTTAAAGATATTTGAGAGCTTTCAACAAGTTGCAAATAATATTAATGCAAACTTTTCTATAAATTATTCTGACGAAATTCCAAATGTAGCAATCTTCGTAAGTAAGCAAAATCATTGTTTAGTCGATTTGTTATGGAGGGTGAGAAATGGAGAGTTAAAGATGAAAGTCCCATTAATCATTTCAAATCACATTGATCTTGAAGACTTTGCAAAAGATTTTAACGCTAAATTTATTTATTTTGATTCAATTAATACCCAGAGATCAGAGGTCGAGAAGCAAGTTTTAAATAAGTTAAAATTTTTTGATATTAAATTTGCGATCTTAGCTAAATATATGCAAATTCTAAGTGAATCTTTTTTGGATGAATTTTCTGAAATAATTAATATACATCATTCGTTTTTACCTGCATTTAAAGGTTCTCAGCCCTATCATCGTGCTTGGAAAAGAGGAGTAAAGTTGATTGGAGCAACCGCTCATTATGTCACAAAAGATTTAGATGAGGGACCAATCATAGATCAGTGTACGGTTAGAGTTAGTCATAGAGATGAAGTTGATGATTTAATTAGGAAGGGGAGAGATATTGAAAGAATTTCTCTTGCTAGGGCTGTAAGAATGCATCTTAATCATCAAGTTTTTGTTTATAACAGAAAAACAGCTGTATTTGATTAATCTCTAATATTTAGTTTTCTATTTCAATTTGAATTTGTCTTTCATAAATAGATTTCTCATTGAATAATCTCGCTATTAAGAAACTAGTAATACAACTTATGAGAACAGGTTTTAATATAATTAAATTTTTAGTTAGAGCGAATGCGAGAAACATCGCTGTAATGGGTGTTCTAGAACATCCAGCAACAAATGCTCCCATGCCAGCAAAAATATAAGTATTTGGTGCATTCTCTGGAATCAAACTGCCGATTATCAAGCCAGTTGCTCCTCCTAAAATTAGCATTGGGTAAAATAATCCTCCTGGGGCTCCTACTGCCGCTGCTAATCCAGAAGTAATAAATAATATAAAAACCACTAAAATAGCCCATACAATTATATTTTCAGCTGGATTAATAGAGAAATCTAAATTTTGTGTAGCTATAATTTTTTTTAATTTATCTAAATCATGAAATTCATCTCCTAGTAAAGAGTATATAGTGCCTAAAATAAAACCACATAAGCTCATTTTTAAGACAAATTTATTTTGATAGAGCTTTTTTCCGAGATTTTGCATCATTAATACATATTTGCAATAAAATTCTGCAAATATCCCAATGATTAATCCGAGAATTACAAGATAAAAAAAGTCATTAGGCGAAAAGGATAGGTCAATTATAAAGGCAGGTTTATTAGATCCTCCTTGAAGAAAAATAGCTGAAGAATCAGCAATGAAAGTAGTAACTATTACTAATAATAAAACAACTGGTCTTGCAGAATTTAATAATTCTTCGATTGCATAAATAAATCCTCCTAAAGGCGCACTGAATACTGCAGCGATACCAGCCCCTCCTCCTGCCGCTACAATGACTCGTCTAAATGCAATTGGCGCTTTGAGCCATTTAGCCATTTGCCATGCGACAGAGCCTCCCATCTGTACGGAAGGGCCTTCTGGCCCAAGTGGAAAGCCACTTCCTATAGAGATGATTCCAGATAAAAGCTTGACTAATCCAACTCTTAAGTTCATTGGAACTCTTTTATGTCTTAAAAAGCCCATGATCTGGCTCACCCCAGAACCTTTAGCAGCAGGTGCAAGATTTTTTATTAAAAGAGCAGAGATAGCACCACCAATTAATCCAAAAAGAGGAAGGACCAAATACGCTGGATAACTTTCTAAAAGCTCTAATCTCCAACTATTTATAAAAGCTATTCCAGTTTTGAATGAAACACTTGTAATTGAAGCTCCAAGGCCTGTTAATAAGAGGGCAAAAGCTACTACCAAGGAATGTTGCCTTAGTAATTTTTTTATGCTTTTGACTGAATCACTACTTTTTTGTTTAATTTCTGCTTTTAATTTATATCCATTACTTTGGTTCATTTTGATAAACTGAAATTTTTTATCTCATCAAATTGAAGATAGCGATAAAGTTCTTTTGAATATGGATCGATTTTATTTTTAGTAATATCTTTATATTCATTAACTGTTGGAATTTTACCAAAAAGGGCACAAACAGCAGCTAATTCAGCACTTCCTAAGAAGACTTGTGCGTTTTTTCCAAGTCTATTGTCAAAATTTCTTGTACTGGTAGAAAACACTATTGCTTCGTCATCAACTCTTGCTTGATTCCCCATGCATAATGAGCATCCTGGAAGTTCTAAGTTTGCCCCACAATCTTCGAAAATTTTATAATAACCTTCTTTTTTTAATGTTTCTTCATCCATTTTTGTAGGTGGACATATCCATAATTTTGACTTTATTTTGCCTGTTCCCTCTAAGATTTTTGCTGCGGCTCTGTAGTGTCCAATATTTGTCATGCAAGAACCTATAAATACTTCATCTATTTTGGTATTTGCTACTTCTGAAATTTCTTTTACATTGTCAGGATCATTAGGACAAGCAACTATGGGTTCTGTAACTTTTGATAGATCAATCTCTATTGTTTCTTCATAAGTTGCATTGGCGTCAGGTTGAATTAATTTTGGATTCTTCAACCAATTTTTCATATCATTTATTCTTCTTAAAATAGACTTTGAATCTTCATAATTACTTTCAATCATTTTCTCCAAAAGACAAATATTACTTTTTAAATATTCTTCTACGGTATCCTTTGATAAAAGGATTGTGCTTCCAGCGCATGAACGTTCTGCTGTTGCGTCAGTAAGTTCAAATGCTTGCTCTAGCTTCAAGTTTGGGAGCCCTTCAATTTCCATTATTTTTCCATTAAATATATTTTTTTTATTAGCTTTCTCTACAGTCAAAAGTCCTTTTTTTATTGCGAAAAGAGGAATTGCATTGACTAGATCTCTTAAAGTAATGCCTGGAAGTAAATCTCCTTGGAATTTTACTAGTACTGATTCTGGGACGTTTAATGGCATTGAACCTATTGCAGCAGCAAAAGCAACAATTCCTGAGCCTCCTGGGAATGAAATACCTAATGGAAATCTTGTATGACTATCACCCCCTGTTCCAACAGTATCAGGAAGAAGCATTCTGTTTAGCCAGCTATGAATTATTCCATCTCCAGGTTTAAGGGCTACGCCACCTCTTTGAGAAATAAAATCAGGTAATTCTTTATGAGTTATTAAATCAACTGGTTTTGGATATGCTGCAGTATGGCAAAAACTTTGCATTACTAAATCTGCAGTAAATCCTAGACAGGCTAATTCTTTTAGTTCATCTCTGGTCATGGGGCCTGTCGTATCTTGACTTCCCACTGTGGTCATTATTGGTTCACATGTCATGCCTGGCGATACACCCTCTAGACCACATGCTTTTCCTACTATCTTTTGTGCTTGAGTAAAGCCATTATTATTCTTTATCGGATTTGATGGACGAATAAAAACTGTACTAGGTTTTAATTTAAGTTTGCTTCTTATTTTATCTGTCAGAGATCTTCCTATCATAAGATTGATTCTTCCACCTGCTTGTATTTCATCAGTGATAGTTGATGGTTTTAAATCAAATTGGCTTATTTTTTCTTCATTCTTTGAAATGGGATCAATTTTTTTTATTAAACCTTTATAAGGCTCAATTTTTATTAAATCTCCAGTATCTAAATTGGATACATCAGCTTCGATTGGAAGAGCTCCTGAATCTTGTGCAGTATTAAAAAAGATAGGTGCAATTTTGCCACCAATAACAATTCCACCTGTTTTTTTATTTGGAATAAAAGGTATATCTTCACCAATATGCCAAACCAGTGAATTAATTGCAGATTTTCGAGAGCTACCAGTACCTACGACATCTCCTACATATGCAATTTGAATATTTTGTGACTTTAAATCTTCAAGAATATCTAAGCCAGTTTCTTCTTTGAATTCCAGCATTGATAGGGCATGTAGTGGAATATCAGGTCTAGAAGTTGCATGCACAGCAGGTGAAAGATCATCTGTGTTTGTTTCTCCTTTTACTTTAAAAACCATGCATTTAATTTCTTTAGGCAGTGATTTCTTATTAGTGAACCATTCTGCTTTTGCCCAACTATCTATTACTTGTTTCGCATATTGATTATTTTTAGATAATTCAAAAATATCATTTGCTGCATCGTACACAAGTATTATTTTCTTTAAGACATTAGCTGCTTCTTGAGAAGTGACTTTGTCTTCTTTTTTTAAAATCTCAAATAGAGAATTTACATTATATCCGCCAATCATTGTTCCTAATAAATGTATTGCTTTTACAGGGGTAACAAAATCACAAAATTTTTCTCCGTTAGCTATCGCTGTTAACCAGCTTGCTTTCACATATGCCGCTTCATCAACACCTGGAGGAACTCTATTTGTGAGTAGATTAATTAAATAATTACTTTGAGATTTATCAACTTTTTCTAAAAGCTCTATGACGATATTTGTTTGTTCAGCATTTAAAGGCAATGGAGGAATTTTGTCATTTGCTCTCTCATTTACATGATTATGATAATCTTTTAGCAATGTTTCCAAATTCATCATTTCTAGGGTTTAATTTCTAATTTGTTGTTATTTTTAATTATGAAAAGAATAGTATTCATAAAGCTCTTTACATATTCCACGTTATTTCTCATTCAATGACAATTTCATCAAATAATCAATTTTTAGAGAAAACATCCGATTTACATGTAGTTGAAACTCGTCCATTAATACCTCCAAGACAACTTCATCAGGATTTATCACTTGATTATACCTCTGTTAGTACCGTCTCTAGCTCAAGAGAGCTAATTAAAAATATTTTGCATAAAAACTCTACAAAGTTTCTAGTAATAGTAGGACCATGTTCTATACATGATATCAATGCTGCAAAAGAGTATTCAAATTACATACAAGAATTCAGAAGTAAATTCGGCGATAAATTAGAAATTGTAATGAGAGTTTATTTTGAGAAGCCCAGAACTACTATTGGTTGGAAAGGTCTTATAAATGATCCACATTTGGATGGTTCATATGATATAAATACTGGTTTGAGAAGAGCTAGAGGATTACTTAGATATTTGGCTTCTGTAGGAATACCTTCTGCAACAGAGTTATTAGATCCGATTGTACCCCAATATATTGCGGATTTAATTAGTTGGACAGCTATTGGAGCTAGGACTACTGAAAGTCAAACTCATAGAGAAATGGCTTCTGGATTATCAATGCCAATTGGCTTTAAGAATGGTACAGATGGTTCTTTTGCAACTGCTATAAATGCGATGCAATCTGCAGCAAGATCACATCATTTCTTGGGTGTAAATAACGATGGCTTTGCTTCGATTGTAAATACTACTGGGAATCCTGATACTCATATAGTTCTTAGAGGTGGAAAACAAGGACCCAATTTTGATAACTCTCATATAAAAAATATTTCTTCTGATTTATCAAAATGTAATTTGCCACAAAAAGTCATGATTGATTGTAGTCATGGTAATTCAAATAAGGATTTTAGGAAGCAAGCATTAGTATTAGATAATATTTCAAAGCAACTAAAAGATGGAGAAAATAATATATTAGGAGTAATGTTAGAAAGTCATTTAAAAGAGGGTAACCAAAAGCTTGGAGCAAAAAATGAGCTTGAATATGGCAAAAGTATTACTGATGCATGTATAGATATAGATACCACTCAAACTTTACTAAATAATTTATATAATTCTATTTCTTGACCTCTAGTTTGTTATTAAAAAGTGGAAACTTATAGAAGTAATTATTGGAACTAATATATTATCAACACCAACTATACTTATTTGCTCTAAAAGCGTTGCTAGTAAGGCAATACCAAAATAGTAATAATTAAAATCAATATCATTTGTATATCCTGAAATCAACAAAACTAAAAAGCTTATTAAAAACATCGTAGTTGTACCTATAGTTGATTTTTTTTGATTAAAAATTTTCCAACTTCTTGATTTGAAATTTTTACCAATTAATCCAGCTAATCCATCTCCGAGAGTCATTATAAAAAAGCCTGTAGTAAGAGCTAAAGGGTCTCTCTCCCAAAATAAACTAATCAATATTAGTAAGCTAAAACAATAAAAAAAAGTACCAAAGCTTTTCCTGTCAATATCTTCAATTATTGGAAATAACTTATAAATATAATTAATAACTATTAAAATTGACATGCCTCCTGCAAAATACTGCGCCGCGCTTTGTTCTATCTCTAAAAACTTAGCGAGTGGGATTAAAGGACCCATCCCAATATGAATTATTTTTCTTAGTAATTCTTGATTATTTGGATAGAAATTTTTAAATAGCTTAGATATTAAAAATATTAATACAATATAAATTCCAATAAATGCAAAATTTAACAATTTAATTATGCAACTTTTTGATGATTTGTCATTACCCTCAATTTCAATATAGCTTTAGCTTCAAGTTGGCGAACTCTTTCTCTCGAAACATTAATTTGTCGTCCTATTTCCGCTAATGTAAGAGGCTCTTCGCCATCTAGTCCAAATCTTAATCTCATGATTTTTTGTTCTCTTTCATTTAATTGTGCTAACCATCCCCCTAAATGTTCTTTTTGAATAGTTCTATCCATTCCTTCCATAGGTTCTTCGCAATTAGGGTCTGGTATTAGTTCTCCGAGTGTGCTTCTATCTTCTTCACCTCTGGCATGGGCATCTAAAGAAGCACATGGAGCACTCTGTGAGACAAGATCTTCTAAGTCTTTTTGTTCTATACCCATTGCATTTGCGAGTTCTTGCCTGTTGGGTTGTCTTCCTATCTTGTGGGATAATTCGCGCGATACTCTTCTCATCTTTGATAGCTTTTCGCTTATATGAATCGGGAGTCGTATTGTTCTAGCACTATTATCTATAGCGCGCGTCATTCCTTGCCTTATCCACCAATATGCATATGTAGAGAATTTATAACCCATCGCAGGGTCAAACTTGTCAACGGCTCTTTCTAGGCCTATAGCACCTTCTTGGACTAAGTCAAGAAGTTCTAATCCTTGGTTTTGGTACTTTTTTGCAACAGAGACTACAAGTCTTAAATTGGCTGCCATCATTCGATCTCTTGCTCTTTTGCCCATTCTTATTTGTTGTCGATGCCTTATGTTTCGCTCTATTTCAGGAATCTTTAATAATTGCTTCATGTTTTGAACATGATGTGCCAATTCTATTTCTTCAGCAGCTGTAAGCAGAGGGACTCTACCTATAGTGCTTAAATAATAACCTATAGAATCTGTGCTTTGTTTGCCAGACCTTTTTTGATTATTTTTACCAGAAATACTGGTTTTTTCTGTTTTGTTGATACGAGAAGGTCTCGTAGTATTTGGTAATCTAGGTTCTCCAATATTTTTTTTTGAAGAACTCTTTGCAGATTCCAGAGGGATCCCCATCACCCTGGCCTCCTAAGTGGATTTTTTAGAAAGTTAGCACTGAAATCGCTAGTCAGACTACTTTTGCCTTGAAACTTTAAAGACTGAAAGCAATTATTATCGCTTAGTTTCCTTGAGATAGCCTGCTATGATTACTTTCTTGTGAAAATACTAAATTATTAAAAATGTTAAGAGATTTTATAAAATTGTTATATCTTAAACTTAATGCCACTCTTCAATTAATTCAAATTGTGCATGATTAATTTTTGATGTTTTTCTTTTTGAATAATTTCCTTTGCTATCCATCTCCCATGAACAGTAAGAATCTTTTAAATAAGTATTTAATAAGTCATATAATTGTTTTTTTAGTTTTTTATCTTCAATTGGTGTAATTGCCTCAATTCTCCTATCTAAATTTCTACGCATCCAATCTGCGCTGCCAATATAAGCTTCAGATTGATTGTTATTGTAAAACCAAAAAATTCTGGAATGTTCTAAAAAATGGCCAATAATACTCACTACTCTAATATTTTCACTTAAGTTAGTTTTTTTAGGGTATAGGCAACATATACCTCTTATAATTAGGCTAATTTTGACACCTGCTTCAGAAGCCTGATATAGAAGTTCGATAATCTCAGGATCAACTAGTGAATTCATTTTTGCAATAATTTCAGCTTTTATTCCTTTATTGGCATTATCAATTTCTCTATTTATTAGATAATTAAATTTTTTTCGCATAGAAAATGGTGATACTAATAGTTTCTTATAATTTTTCTGCTTTGAAAATCCTGATAAATAATTAAATAATTCAATTAAATCAGAGGCAATCTCGGTATCTGTAGATAAGAGGCCAACGTCTGTATAAAATTTTGAGGTTGTTGAATTATAGTTTCCGGTACCAATATGAAAGTAATTTCTTAATCGACCTTTTTCTTTTCGAATAATTAAAGAAATTTTGGTATGAGTTTTGAAGCCAATAATTCCATATACAACGTGTATCCCAGATTGTTCAAGTTGCTTGGCCCATTGAATATTATTATCTTCATCAAATCTTGCTTTCAACTCAACAAGTGTCATTACTTCCTTCCCATTTTCAGCTGCTCTGATCAAGGCTTCAATTATCGGAGAATCTTTTGAAACTCGATATAATGTAATTTTTATCGCCATCACGGATGGATCATCAGCTGCTTTATTTATAAATTCTTCTATTGAAGTACTAAATAAATCATAAGGATGATGAAGGAGGATATCTTCTCTTTTTAACAGGGTAAATAGTGTTTTAATTTTTGGATCGGAATTTGAATTAATTTCTTTTAATGATTTGTTGGTTTTACCTATAAGTAAGTTTTCTCTTAAATCTTTTCTATCTATTTTATTTAAAAGATTTAAGTCATCTAAGCCTAATAGACTTTTCGAAAAGTAAATATATTCTTTCGTGATAGATATTCCCTCAATTAAAAGATTAAGAATATTTTTTGGAATATTTTCTTCAACTTCAAGTCTTACAACATCTCCTCCTATTCTTCTTTTTTGAAGGCTTTTCTCAACAGCAATTAATAAGTCATCAGCTTCAAGTTCTTTAAGCTCTAAATCAGCATCTCGTGTGACTCTAAAAAAAGAATAACTTATGCATTTCATACCGTTAAATAATCTATCTAAGTTATTACCTATTAAATCTTCAACAGTTATAAAATTATGATCTTTTCTTTTATTAGTTCTTATAATTTCATTAGGAATTTGAACAAATCTACCTATACTTTTTGTCGGGATTTTAACTCTAACAAATTGATTTTTTGAAGATTCAGAATCAGTAATTAAAGCTGCTAAATTTAAACTTAGATTACTTATAAAAGGGAATGGATGTGCAGGATCTACTACAAGTGGAGTAAGTAGTGGAAATATGGATGTTAGGAAATAATTATCGCACCATATTTGTTGATCTTTTGAAAGATTTTTATATTGTTTTATAAAAATTCCTGATTTTTCTAACTCTTCTGTTAATTCATTATTTACAAAATTTTCTTGGATTGAAGTTAGATTTTTAACTTTTTCATTAATTATATTTAGTTGTGCTTGAGGGGTTAATCCATCTAGACTTTTTTTTTGAATTTCTGCATCTGCTTGTGCCTTTAGCGATGCCACTCTAACCATAAAGAATTCATCAAGATTATTACTAAAAATTGAACAAAATTTAATTTTATCTAGAACTTTATAGTCTTTTTCCATACCAGTCAGTAGAACTCTTTGATTGAATTGAATCCAACTTAATTCTCGATTGATGTATTTATTATCGAAATTTTCAACATTCATCTAAATTTATACTCACCTGTAATCTATACTAACTTTTTTTTGGTATCGCTTCCTGTTATGAGCCATATCATTAAAAATAGTATTAAGCCTCCCGCTATGAATGGACTTCTTGGACCGAAATAATCATAAACATTTCCAGCTAAAATGTAACCCAAGACGCTTCCTAAGCTTTGTAGCCCTTGAAGACTACTCAATATTGATCCTTGGCTATTTTTATCTATCCTTTTTGAAATAAGGGCTCTTATGCAGGGAGTAATTAAACCTGCTCCAACGGCTAAAAATGAAACAGCTAAATAGACATATGTACCTGAATTGTTTTCAGGAAATGTAATTAATAGAGCGCATGCAAAAAAAATAAAGCCTGTTCCTGAAATTGTTAATTTGAATTCTCCAAACTCTTTCACAAGTGGTCCAATTAATCCTCCTTGTACAACTATTGCTACAATTCCAACTAAAATAAGTGGTCCAAGAGAATCTCTGATTGACCAAAGGAGAGAATTTTGTAAGAAAAATACAAGGATTGTAGTTAACCCAGTAAAAGCAATAAAGTAGATAAAGAAAGCTAGTGAAAGTCTTTTAATATTATTTTCTTTAAAAGGTGCAAAAATTCCTTTAAATGGATTAGTTTTTGATTGATTGCCTAAAGCCTGATCTTTCTCTCTAGGTTTAGTTTCTGGTAGATAAAATAAAACTAGTAAAAAGTTTATAAACGGTATTATTGTGGCAATTAAAACGGGGATTAAATAGCTATTAGTTGAGTTTCCAATAAAGATAAAACTTATTGTGGGACCTAAAAGAAAACTTAAACCAAAAGCAACTCCAATCAACCCAAATGTTTTTGCTCTCGTTTCAGGAGTTGAAATATCTGCTAATACCGTTGTTGCTGTAGCGACAGTCCCTCCACTAATACCGTCAATTAATCTCGCTATAAAGAGCAAATAAATTGGTAGTAGTGGTACTGCGGGCAAGATATACTTTATATCTGACCAGTTGAACAGTAGAGTGAATGCAACAATGGAAATTCCTACAATAGACCCTGCAATACAAACTAACATTACAGGCCTTCTACCATACTTATCGCTATAAATACCAATAAGAGGAGCCGCTATGAATTGGGCAAATGAATAGGTTCCAGCAATATATGTATAAATACTTGCACTTCCTAAAAATTGTAAGAAAAAACCTGGCAGTAATCCAACCAATAAGCTTTCACTCATCCTGTCATTTAGGAGGGTAAAAAAAGAAGCTAATAAAATTCTTTTTTGGCCGGTATGTTCAAAATTTTTTTTCAAGATAAATATAGCAACTACAGAGGTACATCTATTACCATACTCTTTAATGGAGAATAATGTGTCTGGAATTGTTTATTTAGTTGGAGCTGGCCCTGGGGATCCTGAGCTTATGACGTTGAAATCTATAAGATTAATTAGGACTTGCAAAGTTTTAGTTCATGATGCATTAATTCCAAAAGAAATTTTGGAAGAGACAAATTCTGATTGCGAAATTTATTATGTTGGCAAAAGAGCTGGATGCAAATCATTCCTTCAATCAGAAATTAATAGCTTGCTTTTAAAGTTATCTAAGGAGGGTAAAGATATTGTGAGACTAAAAGGTGGAGATCCTTTTGTTTTTTCACGAGGAGGTGAAGAGGTTTCTTTTTTGGAGGAAAATGATATTTTCTTTGAGATAGTGCCTGGTATAACATCTGGAATTGCAGCTTCTTCATATTTTGGTATTCCTCTAACTCACAGAAATGGTGCAAGTACGGTTACTTTCGTAACAGGTCATGAGACCTCAGAAAAAAAGGAAAAGAGCGTTAATTGGAGACAATTGGCTTACGCATCAGATAGCCTAGTGATTTATATGGGTATTAGAAATATTGAATTTATTGTTGAAGAATTATTAATTGGAGGTATGCCCCCTGGTACTAGATGCGCAGTTGTGCAAGAGGCTACATTAAACAATCAAAAATCCCTAATAACAGAATTAGCTAAACTCCCAAAAGAAATTGAAAAGAATAATATTAAGCCTCCTGCAATAGTTATTATTGGAAAAATTGTAGACTTCAAAGTTAATAATAATATTACAAAATTATCTTCAGTAATTTTGCAAAATTGAAACTATTTATATAAAAGATCCCAAAAATATTTTGTATTAAAATCTAAATCAAATTGCAAATCATTTACTATTTTTATTTGTCTACAAGATAAGCTATTTATTGCTATTAATATATCGTCTTTATTAAAATCAGGAATCAAATAAGCCTCTTTTATAAGCTTTAAATCTAATAATTTATTTCTCATAATACCCTGTAAACATCCACTTTCTTTCCGAGGTGTTAACCATTGATTATTTCGTTTAAGAAGGATATTAAAGGTTGTTCCGCAACATAATTCGTTTTGAGTATTTAGTAATATGGAATCATTAAAATTTTTTTTATTAGCTTCAATTAATGTTTGAATTGATTGAGCATAATTAAAAGTTTTGCATTTACTTAATAAACTAAATTCATTCCTTTTTTCTGTTTCGCTTATTTGTACCTGGATTTGATTGAAATCTATTTCTATTAAATAAAACTCAATCCATAGGTTTTTAGGATCAAAAACATCATTTACTGTATTTACTTTAAGTGATCTTTCAATATTTAAACCTCTACTATAATTAATTCTTATTGATCCATATTCATTACTATTTAGATTTAATTTATCAATTCCTTTATTGATTATTTTTTCTAAAAATTGATTATTAATTTGAAAATTATAATTTAATAAATGTAAATTATTTTCAAATCTTTGTAAATGTTCTTTCAATAATATAGCTTTTTTATTTCTAATTAAAATTGTCTCAAAAACACCATCTCCAAATTTTAGACCTCTATCTATTATTGATATATTAATTTTATTAATTGCCTCCCATTTATTATCTTTCCACCCTATGTTTCTTTTCATCTTAATGAATCAATTAATGGTAAAAGTTTCCAATTTAGTTCTTCATTTTCTGTAGATGGTATTGAATCATTTACTATGCCACAACCAGCAAATATTTTTACTTTCTTTTTTTTAATAATGAATGATCTGATCAAAATATTACTATCTAATTCACCATTCCAATCTAATTTAAGAAATGAACCACAATAAGGTCCTCGATCAAATCCCTCTAATTCATATATTCTTTGACATGCTCTTACTTTTGGTGCTCCAGTTATTGAACCTCCTGGCCAACATGCCTTCAGGATATCAATCCAGTTTTTCTCTTTTTGTATTTTACCCCTAATAACAGATGTTAGATGATGCACTTTGGGATAGCTTTCTAACTTTAATAATTCAGTGACTTCTATACTCCCTGTCTCGCAAACCTTTCCAAGATCGTTTCTGAGAAGATCTACTATCATGATATTTTCTGCTCGGTCTTTTTCATTAGTTATTAGATCTATTGCATTCAGAGCGTCAATTTCCTCATTTGTATTTCTAGGTCGAGTGCCCTTTATAGGTCTTGTTTCTACAAAACCATCATAACTTGTTTTCAGAAATCTTTCTGGAGAAGTAGATAAAACTCCTTGTTTCTCTCCGCCTATATTACCTATAATTATTCCTCCAAATGGAGCTTTTAATTTACTACGAATTTTTGAGTAGATATCAAGATAGTTATATTCTTCAGAAGTTTCTATTTCAACCTGCGTAGTAAGATTTGCTTGAAAAATATCTCCTTGACTTATTAATTTTTTTATTTTAAGAACATTTTCTCTGAATATCTCACCCTTCTTGTCTAGATTTAATGAGGAGAAATCAAAGATTAAATTTTTATTTAGACCATCTTTAATCTTTTGTATATTAATCTCATCTATTAATTTCTTATATTTTTCTATATCGTTAAGATTAGTACCTTCCAAGGTTATTTCTTTTCTTAAAATATTGAATTTAATAATTGGATCATATGAGGCAATCCATAAAGTAGCCATTTCTGATTCTCGCCATGAATTGTTTGGTTCTATCCAAGAACCTGCTTCATAACTAAGCCATCCCATCCAAAAACCTTGATCAATTTCCGTAAGTTTCTCAAAAGGATTATCATTCGTTGAGGAAATTATTATTTTGGGATTGACTCCTAAAAAAGAATATTCAGCATTTTCATAACCATTGCTATCTAGCCAAGACAACCCTTTTTCGCCATATCTTGAAGCTAAGTGATGAGCAATCAATTCAGGTTCTATCCAATAATTAAATTTTATTGAATTTATGTTCATATTTTCTTCTTTTTGCTCATCCAACTTTTATATGCTTTAATTCTAATTCTGCAACTATCACATCTTTGGCATGGTTCGGCTCCTCCTACATAACAACTCCAAGTATCTTTTATTGGAACATTATTATTAAAAGCTAAATCAATAATTTCTTCTTTATTCAAATTTAAAAGAGGTGTCCATAGTTTAATAGGTTTATTTTCTCTACCTCTTTTATTAGATAAATTTGCCAATTTTTGGAACTGTTCAATATAATCCGGTCGGCAATCTGGGTATCCTGAATAATCTAATGCATTAACTCCTAGGCCAATACAATCAGCATTAATTGCCTCTGCATAACTTAGTGCTATCGAAATAAAGATTGTATTTCTGCCTGGAACATAAGTATTAGGGATAATATTTGCATTTATACCTCCCATTGGGATTTTTCTGTTGATGTCTGTTAAAGATGATCCTCCCCATAGAGATAAATCAAGTTTAATTATTTTGAATTCTTTAAATTGAAAATGGCGAGCTATTTTTGTCGCCGCCTCTAATTCTTTCTTATGTCTTTGTCCATAATCAAATGATAGGCCCAAAATTTTTGCATTAGAACTATTGGCTAATCCAGCAACAGTTGCGGAGTCAAGTCCTCCTGAAATAAGTACAATAATTACTTTATTTCTTATTTCCATCTTATTGAATACTTAAGTATTTATGTGTTTGAAGACTTAAAGTCCAATCAGAATTTCTTTTTGCAAATTCAATTGCCAGTTTGTAACCTACATTACTATTCCAAGCTGGTTGAACAAAGAATTTTTTTTCATTTTTGCTGTGTTTTTTAATATCAAATATTTTATTTTTAATATTTCTAGCAAATTCAATATCATTCGTGTCATTGATTATAATTTTAACTTCATTGCACTTTTCTAAAAAAAAGTCCTGAGGAGGGTTATGTCTCTTTGGAGATAAAGTAATCCAATCAAAAAATCCTGAGAAATCATTAACTCCACTTGTCTCGATATGTATTTTTACTGGATTTAACTTTGTAGTTTCTGTTCTATTTTTTATTATTTCGCATAATTCATCTAGATTATGCTGAAGTGGTTCTCCTCCTGTTAAAACGATAAAAGATGCTCCTTTTAATCTAGCTTCTTTAATTTCAGAAAGAAGAGCTTCAATTGATATCAAAGGATATTTTTTGCTATCCCAAGAATGTTTTGTGTCGCACCAAGGACAACCAACTTCACATCCAGCTAACCTTATAAAAAATGCGCTTTTCCCGCAGTGAAATCCTTCGCCTTGAAGTGAATGAAATTTTTCAACAACGGGTAATAATTTCGTCATTATTTAATAAATAAAAAACCTAAAAATTGCTTTCACTTTGTGCTTGTGATGCTTGTATTAATCCTTTAAATAAAGGGTGAGGTTTCCCTGGCCTAGATAAAAATTCAGGATGATATTGACATGCAAGAAAATAAGGATGATTACTAAGTTCTATTAATTCGACTAATCTGCCATCAGGAGAGGTACCACTGATTTTATAGCCAGAATTTATAAAATCTTGTTTATAAGAATTATTAAATTCATATCTATGTCGATGTCTTTCGTATACAACATCTTCATCATACAAGTTCTTGCCTATTGACTCTTTTTGTAATCTACAGGGATAAACCCCTAACCTCATTGTCCCTCCTAAATCAACTATGTCTTGCTGTTCTGGTAATAAATGTATAACTGGATGATTAGTTTCAGGATTTAATTCAGCGCTAGATGCATCTTTTAATCCCATGATATTTCTGGCCCATTCAATAACTGCACATTGCATCCCTAAGCATAATCCTAAGAATGGAATTTTTCTTTCTCTAGCAAAGCCAATAGCCGCAATTTTCCCGTCAACTCCTCTATTCCCAAATCCTCCGGGGACTACAATCGCATCTACATCGTTTAAAAATTTTTCTGCGGAGTTCTCTTCGATTTGTTCTGCACTTACCCATTTCAAGTCTAAAAGTGCATTTTTCTCTATGCATGCATGTCTTAATGCTTCTACTACAGATAAATAAGCATCTCCAAGATCAATATATTTCCCTACTAATGCAATCTTTATTGTCTTCTTTGGGTTGCGTAGATTATGAACAAGGTTTTCCCAGTCATTCAAATTACATTCTTTATCTTCTAGATTCAGACATCTCAAAGTCTCTTTACATAAACCTTCTTTTTTTAGAGATAAAGGAACGGAGTAAATGCTATCTTCATCTAAGGCTTCAATAACTGATGTAATATTTACTCCACAAAAACCGCTAATTTTTTTCTTTAAACTTTCGTTTATCTTTTTATCACTTCGACATACTAATAAATCTGGTTGTATACCAATAGACCTCAACTCTTTAACAGAGTGTTGGGTCGGTTTTGTTTTTATTTCTCCAGATGTTTTTATATATGGTAGTAAAGTAACGTGAATATAAGCTATATCATTTTTATCGACATCATTTCGAAACTCTCTAATGGCTTCTAAGAAAGGGAGTGATTCAATATCACCAACTGTTCCACCGATCTCTGTAATAACTACATCTGCATTACTATTTGCAGCTACTCTATGAATCCGTTCGCGAATTTCCCTTGTTATGTGAGGAATTACTTGAACAGTCCCTCCATTATAGTCTCCTCTCCTTTCTTTATTAATTACTGCTTGATAAATGGAACCTGTCGTGACACTGTTTAATCTAGACATTGCAGTATCAGTAAATCTCTCATAGTGACCTAAATCTAAATCAGTTTCAGCACCATCTTCCGTGACAAAAACCTCTCCATGCTGGAATGGACTCATGGTTCCAGGATCAACATTTAAGTAAGGATCTAATTTAAGTATAGAAACGCTATACCCTCTTGATTTTAAAAGCCTGCCAAGACTAGCAGCTACAATACCTTTCCCAATGCTGGAAACTACTCCTCCAGTAACAAATACAAATTTTGACATTAAATATTTTTAAATAAACACTACCTCCCTTTGTTTATTTTTACCAAAAAAATCTTTGAACATCCATAAATATTATTATTCGTCAATTGTTATTTCAATGTCTAATTCTTTTAATTGTGACTTGGCAACATTTGATGGAGCTTTGGTCATCAAGCATTTAGCTTGTTGATTTTTAGGAAAAGCAATAGTTTCTCTTATCGAATCTGCTCCAACAATAAGCATTACTATTCTGTCTAGGCCAAATGCAATTCCGCCATGTGGAGGGGCACCCATTTCTAATGCTTCTATAAGGAAACCAAATTTTTCTTCGATTTCTTCACATGATAATCCTACAGTTTTTAAAACTTGTTTTTGTAATTCTGATTGATGAATTCTAATTGAGCCTCCCCCTATTTCTAATCCATTAAGTACTAAGTCATAAGCTTTTGCTGTTGCAATCTCTAAATCGTTCTGTAAAGATTCTTTTTTATTAAGATCTAATTTTGGAGCGCAGAAAGGATGATGTAAAGCCTCTAATCTATTTTCTTCTTCATTTTTCGCAAACATAGGGAAATCTGTAATCCATAAGAAATTCCATTTTTTATTAGCACTTACATCATCGACCAAGTGGAGTTCTTTTGCTATGTATTGTCTTACTCTATCTAAAGATTGATTAACTATTTCAGTTTTGCCAGCCCCTAAAAGTATTAGATCCCCTTCTTCTGCATTGGTTTTTTGCAAGAGTTGCTTGATTAAAGATTCATCTAAATTATTTTTGATAGCTCCAATAGTATCTATGTCATTATCTTTTACTCTAATAAAAGCCAATCCTCCTGCACCAGCATCTTGTGCAACTTGAAAGATATCTCCTCCAGGCTTAATTCTCACATTACTAATACTTGTATTTCCTCCTTTTACATTAATGCACTTAATTGATCCTCCAGATTTTATTGCTTTAGTAAAAATATTAAATCCTATATTTCCTAAAATATTTCCAACATCTTTTAGAGTCATTTCATATCTTGTATCTGGTCTATCGGTACCATAATTATCTATTGCTTCTTGCCATGTCATTCTTGGGAAATCTTCTTTGAGATTAATGTTGAGTATCTCTTTCCAAATCTTTTTTATAAGTTGCTCATTAAAACTGATAATGTCTTCTTCGGTTATGAAACTCATTTCCATATCTAACTGAGTAAATTCAGGTTGCCTATCTGCTCTTAAATCTTCATCTCTAAAACATTTGGCAATTTGATAGTAATTATTTAAGCCACCAACCATTAATAATTGTTTAAATAATTGAGGAGATTGAGGGAGCGCAAAAAAATCTCCTTTTGATATTCTTGATGGAACCAGAAAATCTCTAGCGCCTTCAGGAGTTGATTTTGTAAGTAATGGAGTTTCTACTTCAGTGAATTCGTGTTGATCTAAATATTGTCTTACAACTTTTAAGATGTTATGCCTTGTTTTTAAGTTTTGGATCAATTTCCCTCTCCTTAAATCTAAATAACGATATTTAATTCTTAGTTCTTCTTTAGTATTTTCATAGTCATGAATTGACACAGGGAAAGGTAAATTATTTTTTACTTCATTTAAAATCTTTAACTCTTTTACATTTAATTCAAGTCTTCCAGTAGAAATATTGTTATTAATTGATTCTTCTGGCCTTTTATTTATTACTCCTCTCACAAAAATTACAGTTTCATTTCTAAGTTTTTCTGCTGTATTAAATAGATTTGTTCCATCTTCAGGATTAAATGTTAATTGTAAAAATCCACTATGGTCTCTTAAATCAAGAAAAATTACTCCACCGTGATCTCTTCTTCTGTCAACCCACCCACAAAGATCAACTGATTGTCCGATATCAGAATTATTTAGATCATTACAAATTTTGTTTCTCATTTAAGTTTATTATCTAATGATTAATTACTTATGATAATTCTTTAAGTGTAAATTTAGAAATCTTTTTTGTAGAAAGCTTTTTTAGAAATAATTCCTTTAAAAAATTTACCTCTGATTGAAATTTCAACTTCTTGATTCAATTCAGAATATTCAGTGTTTATATAGCCTAATGCTATAGGTTTCTTTATTGTTGGCGACCAACTACCGCTTGTGATATTACCTATTAATTTGCCTTTCTGGAATATTTCATATCCTTTTCTTGCAATAGCTTTCCCTATTATTTCTATTCCTACTAATTTTTTTTCGACTTTATGAGATCCAATTCTCTCTAATGATTCTTTACCATAAAAATCATGGCCGTTTTCTAAATGTACAACCCACCCAAAACCTGCCTCATATGGATTGATTGACTCATCTAGATCTTGGCCATATAGAGGAAGACCTGCTTCCAATCGAAGTGTATCTCTTGATCCAAGACCACAAGGCAGTATATTTTTCGAAATTAAAAAATCCCATAAATTCAAAGCTAATTTTTTTGGTAAAAGAATTTCTAATCCGTCTTCTCCCGTATAACCAGTTTTTGCAAAAAATACTTTCCCTGAATCTAAGAATTTATTTAATTCTCTATATTCACATCCGAAATTTTTCAGATGATCTATTGAGTAGCACGACCACTCAGTGAAATATTTGAAGGCATTTTTACCTTGAATAGCGATAAGAGCTTTTTCTTTTTTTGCATTTAATAATTCAATTGGTTCTTCTTCTAAATTCATTTTTAGCCAGTTAAGATCCTTTTCATATCTACTAGCATTAACTATTAAAAGTATTTCCGAATAATTATTATTTTGTATACCTAAATCGTAAATAATTAAGTCATCAATAATACCTCCATCATTATTTAAAAGGAATGAGTAACAGCCCTGACCTTTCGCAATTGAATATAAGTTTGTAGGAAAAAATTTTTGGATATATTCTTTAGGATTAGTTCCTCTTACAGAAATTACACCCATATGTGAGATATCAAAAAATCCAATTGAATTTCTTACAGATTCATGTTCTTGGATTAGCCCAGAAAATGAGATGGGCATTTCCCAACCAGCAAAATTAACTAGTTTTGCATTGGATTCGATATATTTTTTATGTAAAGGACTCTTTCGCAATTCCATATTAGAGCTTACTAATTAGATCAATTATTCTCTTAAAATAATTCTTTTGGAGTACTTTTGTCTAAAGTCATAATTAAGCTTCTAGTCGTTTTAGCTGCCACTATGGAACTAATACCGCTACTGTCTATGTCTGGGGAAAGTTCAACAATATCACAACCTATTATTTTGAATGTATTTAGTAATCCAATTATATTTTCGAAATCATGCCAGAAAAACCCTCCAGGCTCTGGTGTTCCTGTGCCAGGTAGTAAGCTTGGATCAAACCAATCTAAATCAATAGTTAAATAGATCGGATTATTTTTAAAAGGTTCTAGCAATTTTTGTATTTTAAGAATTGAATCTCCCGTATTAAATTTAATAAGTTGATTATTATTTTTCATTTCTGCAAACTCTTCTTTGGTTCCGCTTCTGATCCCTATTTGGATAACTTTCTTACTGGGTAATAATTCTAAACATCTTCTAATTGTGCAAGCATGGCTATATTTATTATCTTGATAAGAATTTCGAAGGTCAGCATGTGCATCTAATTGAATCATTATTAAATCTGGATATTTTTCAACTAATGCTTCTATTGCTCCTATTGTGATTGAGTGCTCACCTCCTAAGATAATGGGTTTTAAATTATTATTGATTAGAAAGTTAGTTCCTGATTTAACTTTTTTGATTATTGAATGAGTATTACTTGAATTTAATGTTAGCGATCCAGCATCAAAGTAATTAATTAAATTTAAATCTTTATTAAGGAATGGACAATATGTTTCTAAACTCTCGCTAACATTTCTTATCGCGGTGGGTCCAAATCTTGTACCAGGTTTAAATGAAGTTGTACCATCGTAATTCACTCCAAAGATTCCTATACTGCAATTACTATTATTTTTTTTAGAACCCATAAATACCGGTCCTTCATTATTAAATAAATTTTTATATGTCATTTTTTTAACATTGAAATTTCTTTAATTATTTTGGAAGGCATCATTTTGAATGCCCCTTCTTGAAATTTTAAATTCCAAATTTCACAACTTTTTTCTATTGAATTAATTTCCATGCAATTTTGCTTAAGAAAATAATCTTCAGTATCGGAGGCGAATGTCCAGCTCCATATTCCACTTGGGTAAAAAGGAACAAAAGAATACATGGTTGCACTGTTTTTGAATAAATTTTTTAATGAAAAATATATTTTTAAATGAATTTCTTTGAATGATTCTGGTGATTCGCTTTGGGTCGCTAATATTCCATCTTTTTTAAGAATCCTTTTGCATTCTTTATAAAATTTTGAGCTGAATAGTTTATTTGCAAAGTCTGATGGATCTGAAGAGTCAATAATAATTGCATCATAATAATTATCTTGAGTTTTTTTTACCCATTGGAATCCATCATCAATATTGATATGTAATCTTTTATCTGACCAGGATTTACCTCCTATATTTGTAAGATATTTTCTTGAAATATTTATAACTTCTTCATCTATTTCCACTAAATCTAAATAATTTACTTTTTTATATTTAAGACATTCCCTGACCGTCCCTCCATCTCCACCACCAATAATAAGAATTTTAGAGTAATTTTTTAAACTACTTAAAGCTGGATGTACTAGGCATTCATGATAATATTTTTCTCCTTGATCAGTAGTCATCCAACAACCATCAAGCATCAATGCTTTGCCATATTCTTCAGTTTCTAAAATAATTATTTCCTGATATTTACTATTTTGCTTAACAATGATATCGCCTTCTAGTCCATATCTTGAATTATTGCATATTTCATCTATCCAAATTTTATTTTTTGTCATTTTGCCTGTTTTTGTTTATTTGTTCTTTGGCTAGAGTCCAAAGTTCTTTAAATTTTTGATTGCTTTGATTAAATATTTTATCACCAAGAATTTTTTCAACTATAAAAAATCTTTTTTTGAATTTTTCATTTGCATATCTGAGTGATTTATGAGGATCTATTTTCAAATACTTTGATAAGCTTATTAGGGTAAAAAAGATATCTCCAAATTCTTCTTCAATATTTATATCATCTTCAATTTTTATAGCTAACTTAAGTTCTTTTATCTCTTCATTAAGCTTATTTAATATTTCTTTTTTATTATCCCATCTAAATCCATATTTTTCAATTTGAAAATTAATTTGTTCTGCTTCTTCCATTGGTGTTAAATATTCAGATTGTAAATTTGATAACACGCCTTTTTTTGTATGATTAGATTTATTTTTTATTTTCATATCTTTCCAAATTTGTTCTGCTTCTTCAATTGAAACTTTTTTTCTTTTTTTAAAAATATATGGATGCCTTGATTTGATTTTATTATTTAAAGAATTAATTACATCTTTAATAGAAAATAAATTATTTTCTCTTGCAATTTCACTATGCAACATGATTTGAAGCAAGAGGTCTCCTAATTCCTCTTTCATATTCTCATTGTCATTATTTTTTATCGAATCTATAAATTCGTGACTTTCTTCAATTAAATAAGGTATGAGTGTTTCATGAGTTTGCATATTTTGCCATGGACAACCATATTTTTTGTTTTTAAGTAAATTTATGTTTGATATTAACTCTGCAAAATTCTCTAATGATTCATTTTGATATAAATTATATTGTGTTTGTTGTTTGATCATTTTATTCCTAAAGCAAGTTTTTATTAATTAATTCAATTTTGCCTTAATCATGAAATATTTGAAGATTATATTTAAAACTTTTCACTTGATCTATTAGAATATAACTGTTAGGGCGATTAGCTCAGTGGTAGAGCGCCTGCCTTACAAGCAGGATGTCCCTGGTTCGAACCCTGGATCGCCCATTCATAAAAACTCTAAATCCCTAAGATTTGAAAATCTCAATATTAGGCAAACTTTAACTTCAGGATTATTTAGATAATCCCCTTTTTCCTATAATTTATTATTTAATCAATTTAATTAAAGTTGTCCTTTCTTATATCTGTATTAATTACTTCAGTTAGTTATGCTTAAGATTCACGTTTTGATCTATTAAATTAATTGTTTTGAATTAATTGGCATTGATCAATATAAAATATTAATTAAATGCTACAAATATTAATTAAAAGATGAATAATCCAAAAAGAGAATCCAGTTTAAGAAGTTATTCTCCATTAGAGATAGAGCAAAAATGGCAAAAGAAATGGCAAGATTTAGAAGCTTTTAATGCAAATGTAGATAAGGATGGCAAACCTTTTTGTATTGTTATTCCTCCCCCAAATGTTACTGGATCATTACATATGGGACATGCTTTTAATACCGCTTTGATAGATGTAATTGTTAGATTTCAGAGACTTACAGGAAAGAATGTATTATGTTTACCTGGTACAGATCATGCTTCAATTGCTGTACAAACCATATTAGAGAGACAAATTAAAAAAGATGGTTTAGAGAAAGAGGATATAGGTCGACTTAAATTTTTAGAGAAAGCATGGGAATGGAAAGAAAAAAGTGGCGGGCAAATAATTTCTCAACTAAAAAGCTTAGGTTATTCTGTTGACTGGTCTCGTGAACGATTCACTTTAGATCAAAAATTAAATGATGCGGTTGTAGAAGCCTTTGTGATGTTACATAACAAAGGGCTAATTTATAGAGGAGAATATTTAGTAAATTGGTGCCCAGCTTCCCAATCAGCAGTGAGTGATCTAGAAGTTGAGATGAGAGAAATAGATGGAAATTTATGGCATTTTAAATATCCACTTTTAAACAAGAATGGCTCTCCTTCTTCAAATTATCTTGAAGTTGCGACTACACGCCCAGAAACTTTATTGGGAGATACCGCAGTTGCTGTAAATCCATTGGATAAAAGATATCAGAATTTTATTGGAATGAAGGTAAAGGTTCCGTTCGTTGATAGGGATATTCCTGTCGTTGGAGATTCGCATGTAGATATGGAATTTGGGACTGGTTGCGTGAAAGTCACTCCAGCACATGATGCTAATGATTTCGAAATTGGTAAAAGAAATAATTTAAAACAGATCAATATTATGAATAAGGATGGTACCTTAAATGATAATGCAGGTAAATTTCAACACCTAGATAGATACGTCGCCAGAAAGCAAATAATTAGTGAATTAGATTCAATCGGACTTTTAACTAAAATTGAAGAATACAAACATACTGTACCTTTTTCTGATAGAGGGAAGGTCCCTATTGAGCCTTTATTATCAACACAGTGGTTTTTAAAAATGGATAATATTTCTAGAGAATGCTTAGAAAAAAATAATTTAGAACAACCAAATTTTATTCCTAAGAGATGGCAGAAAGTATATAAAGATTGGTTAGTAAATATTAATGATTGGTGTATTAGTCGACAATTGTGGTGGGGGCATCAAATACCAGCATGGTACGTTTTACAAACTCCTGATGAAACAATAACTCAAAATACCCCTTATATAATTGCACGTGATGAAAAGGAGGCTTTAAAAAATGCGACTGAGAAATTTGGTTCAGAATTTAAATTAGTTAGGGATAAAGATGTATTAGATACTTGGTTTTCTAGTGGCTTATGGCCTTTTTCAACCTTGGGCTGGCCAAATGTTGATGAGGAGGATTTTAAAAAATGGTATCCAAATAGTGTCTTGGTGACAGGATTTGATATTATTTTTTTCTGGGTTGCGAGGATGGCGATGATGGGTAATGTATTTACTTCAAAGATCCCATTTCAGGATGTTTATATCCATGGCTTAGTCCGAGATGAAAATAATAAAAAAATGAGTAAAAGTGCAGGTAATGGCATTGATCCACTCTTATTAATTAATAATTATGGCTCAGATGCATTGCGCTTTGCTCTTGTGAAAGAAGTTGCAGGGGCAGGTCAAGATATAAGGCTTGATTATGATAGAAAAAATAAAACATCTTCTACTGTTGAAGCATCAAGAAATTTTGCAAATAAACTTTGGAACGCTACTAAATTTGTATTAATGAATTGTTCTTCTTCACAAGTTGAACACCAGAAAAGTGATTATTTGGATGGCTATCTTGATCTAACTGATAAATGGATATTGTCAAAACTAAACAGGACTAAAAAAGAACTGTATAACCTTTTGTCTAACTATAAACTTGGTGAATCTGCAAAATTGATATATGAGTTTGCTTGGAATGATTTTTGTGATTGGTATCTTGAGTTTCAAAAAGTCAGATTTCATAACCCAGAATTTAAAAATAGAATATTATCCGAGAGTTTGTTAAAAGAAATTTTAGATAATATTCTTACTATGATGAATCCTTTTATGCCTCATTTAACTGAGGAGCTTTGGCATTCTTTGCATGTGGGAACTGATGATATATTACTATCTCTCCAAAGATGGCCAAGTATAGATGAAAGATATTTAGATGATAATCTTGAGAAATCTTTTGATAATTTATTTGAAATCATAAGATTAATAAGAAATCTGAGAGCTGAACTAGGACTAAAACCTGCTCAACAGATTTCAATTTTTTTGGTTTCAGATGATATCAAATTACTTGAATTTGTTAAAAAGATGAGTGAAGATATTAGGTTGATTACTAAAGCATCAGATATAAAAATTCTTAAAAAAGATGAGTCTAGTAACCAAGACTTCGTAAAGTCTTTCTCAGGAATAGTTGGGAATCTCGAAGTTTATTTACCATTTGAAGGGATAATTAATATGGAATCTTTAAAAGAAAAACTTTTAAAAGATCAAGAAAAAACTAATGAAGATATCAGAGTTTTAAATAATAGAATTTTGAATAAAAACTTTATTAACAGGGCGCCAAAAAATGTTGTAGATGAATGTAAATCTAAATTAAAAGAGGCAACAGCAAAGTCAAATTCAATCTCCAAAAAATTAGAAATGTTAAGTTGATGTCTTTTTTTGAAAATATTTTAAATTTTCTTGTTTATGTCGATTCTGGATTAGGAATTTTCTTTTTTGCTGTTATTTATGTCTTAATAGTACTTTTGATTCTTCCAGCTTCATGGCTCTCAATTGCAGCAGGTTATTTATATGGAACATATTTCGGTTCTGTGATCGTATTTATTAGTGCTTTTATAGGGGCCTCTATTTCTTTTTTTATTTCAAAAAGATTTTTTTCCAAAAAAGTATTGGATATTATTAATAAATTTCCAAAATTATCTTTATTAGAAAATATCATCCAAAGAGGCGGTTTGAAATTAATAGTTTTGACAAGGTTATCTCCTTTATTTCCATTTAGCATCCTAAATTACTTTTATGGTTTAAATAATATAACTTACAAAGATTTTTCAATTAGTTTAATTTGTATAATCCCAGGAACTTTTCTTTATTGTTCTGTTGGATCACTTTTGAATGATTTAAGCGATATCGTGAATTTAAAATTAAATAATAATCTGTTTACTACTTTGATTAGTATTATTTCTACCTCTTTGATCATTTATTTTCTATCAAAATACTCAAATGAAATTATCAATGAATCAAAGTAATATTTAAATCTAAAGGTTAAAATCACGTATTGTTGCAAAAATTATAAACCAATATAATCTTATTCTTCCAAAGAATGTTTTATTTAAAGTCAATTTTTCATATTTTGCCTGTCCACAAGGACTTTTTATTAATTTATAAATTCTTTTTTGAGTCATGTTCCTTGATTATTTGATAATAGGTTAAGAAGCTCTTCTTCTTTTAATATATTAGTTCCTAATTTTTTTGCTTTTTCTAATTTATTTCCTGCTTTATCTCCAACTATTAAATAATCAATATTCTTACTTATTGAATTTTTGACTTGCCCACCATATCCTTCAATTCTAGTGATTAATTGTTCTCTTGAAAATGATTTCATTGTTCCTGTAAGGACAAATACTTTTTTATTAATTTCATTATTTTCAATATGAGTTATTGGATTTTCATCAATTTCATTTTGAAATAAAACACCTCTTTCATAAAGCATTCTAATTAATTTTATATTGTCCTCAGATTCAAACCAAGTTTTCAATGATTCGATTATTTCATCTCCAATTCCATTTATTTCCATAAGTTTATTTGGATTATTTAGGCTTGCTTCTTTTAAGTCTTCAATACAATTAAATTTATTACATATATTTTTAGCTGTAACTTGTCCAATATGATTAATTCCTAACCCATATAATTTTTTTTTCCATAATTGACTTTTTGAATTTTCTATTCCTTTTAAAAGATTTAGAATTGATTTCTCACCCATTCTTTCAAGCTTTATAAGCTTTTCGTAATTAAGAGTATATAAATCTGAAATATTTCTAATTAATTTTGCTTCAATTAGTTGCTCAATGATTCTGGCACCTAATCCATCAATGTTCATTGCAGATTTGCTAACCCAATGTTTTAATAGTCCAATT
>CACNWD010000001.1 GCA_902624085.1 uncultured Prochlorococcus sp. | reverse complement strand
AGAACCAAGGAAGGTAGGTTTAAGTATCTCTCAAAATAATAATTACATTAGTGGAACTATGACCGGAAGATCCAATAATGTCACTGGTGATGAGCCTGGAACTTGTAAAAATGTTACTGGTACTCCATATGCAGGTGTAGAAAATCTTGAAAATAATTGTGATTCAAATGCCAAAAATGAGTTAAGAGGAAAAGGTAAAATTTATTTAGGAAATAGTTCGAATGCTCGCCTTACTGGAAAACAGCCTGGAATTGGAGGGCAAATGACTGGAGCGAATAAAGGGGCTTGTTTAAATCCTACAGGAACGCCTTATGTCGGAGGAGATCAGCTAAATTCCAATTGCTCTAATCAAAATTTAACTCAATCTTATGCAAATAATGAAAAAGTAAAACATAATACTTGGGATGATTTCTCAGTTAATTCTCCCTCTAGAGATAGGTATTCTGAAAGATCACGTGATTCAGTAACAGGTAATCAATACGAAAGTGGATCAAATATTACAGGTCCCTTTGATATGGCAATAGATAAAGTTACAGGAACTGAACAATTCAGATTCGATAAAAATAAGTTAAATTCTTTGAAACCAAAGCAAGATATTGAAGATGTAGATATATCAAAAGAGAGAGCGCTTTCTCGCATTACAGGTGAGGGACAATCTGCTGGTCTTAATATTACTGGTGATGATTGGGATAGAGGAGATCGCGTTACAGGAACTGAAGGGGCTTCATCAAGAAGGAGAAATCCATCTAGAGCAGGTTTTACAAGTGCAATGCCTCCTATGGAAATAAAAAGAAACGATAAGATGAAAGAGCCTGATTTTCTCATTACTGGATCAAGTGGTAATACGAGAGAAGGACAGCTTGTAACCTTCTCTGGTGGAGCAAGAGGATAACTAAAAAATGGTTTTAAGAGGATTGGCTAAAGCCAAGAACTTCACTTTGGGACCTACGGCACCATTGAAATCATTCTCTCAAAATATTAAAACGGTCCCCGATAAAAATAAATTAATAAATATATCCAATGAGAAACATGCTCTAAGTAACACTATTCAAAATAATAAACTTTATGAATATGAGAAAAAGACAAAAAGAAGCTTTGACAATATCGTTTCTACATTAAAGGAAATTGCTTACATTCAACATGATGAAGATTTTCTTGAAAATGCTCAAGAAATATCTCAAAAAAATTTAGGAATAGATTTACCCACCCATATCTTAGATAAATCTTGGGTTAAACCTCTCGATATGAGGGGGTTATATGCATGGTGTGTTTTTAAACAGCATGAAAAATTTAGTGATGATTTTTTCAAAAATGATCCCTTATGTGGTGCAGCAAGTAGCACTGAAGCCAAAGATTTTGAAAAGTTTCTAATGGATTGTGGTTTTCATCTTTTAGATATAACACCTTGCTCTGATGGAAGACTTGCTCATACTGTTGCTTATGTACTGAGAATTCCATTTAGTTCTGTAAGAAGAAGATCGCATGCTGGAGCCCTTTTTAATGTTGAGAATACTGTTAATAGATGGATTAAAACAGAGCATAAAAGATACAGAGAAGGTTTGCCCAATCTTGCTAGTAAAGATACGAGATATTTAAAAATAGTTACTTATCACTTTAGCTCTGTTGATCCTCTTCATCAGGGTTGTGCTGCCCACGGGAGTAATGATGCATTGGCAGCTCAAGAAGGACTTAATAAATTATTGGCATTCAAAGAGTCTGTTGAAAATAGCTTTTGTTGTGGCGCATCTGTGGATTTAATGCTTATTGGACTAGATACAGATACAGATGCTCTAAAAATTCATTTAAATTTAAAAGAAGGAGAGATTAGTTTAGAACATACAATTTCAACTTTAGATATTTATAATTCAACAATAGATAAATCCGAAGAGGCTTCAGAGAGAGAAATTTGTAATCTCATTTCTAAATATTCATCTGAAAATCAACTTACAGGAATGGAAAAATTCATTTATAAAATTATTAAAAATAATATTTCTCAAATTGATTATGTTAAGTCATTTCACAAGGGGTCATATGAAGATATTGGACATGCAGAGAGATTCATAGGCGTAGGTATAGGTTTCAAAGAAGTTCATTTAAGAAACCTTACCTATTTCTCTCACCTAGATACTGTCGAGGAAGGCGCTCCTGATTTAGATGTAGGAATAAAAATATTTTCAGGTTTAAATGTCACAGAGGATTTACCAATCCCTATCGTAATTAGGTTTGATTATTCAGGAAAAGTTCCTGGAGCAAAAGAAAGGGCGATTAAAGATTGTGATAGGGTTAATAATGCAATATCAATTAGATATAAAGATTTAGTGGATCAAGGGTTGTTACATACCTGTCTCACAATAAGAGATAGAGACAAAACTGATTCTGCTCAAATAATTAGCATGTCTTTAGATAAAAAAACAAAGGAGGCTCATTAATTATGCTTATTTGCAAAGTGATAAAACCACTTGTTTCAACAAATAGAATCCCTGGTTTTGAACATAAACATTTACAAGTTGTTTTAGATGGCTCTAGTAATAAAGTTGCTGTAGATTCTGTTGGATGCAAACCGGGAGACTGGGTGATTTGTGTAGGAAGCTCTGCTGCAAGGGAAGCTGCAGGTAGTAAATCATATCCAAGTGATTTAACAATTGTTGGGATTATCGATCACTGGGATCCAGATAATATTCAAAAGTAGAGGGGATTGTTATTTTGGAAATAATGAAAGTGTTAGGAAAACTGGTTTGTACTCAAAGAGTTGAAGGTTTGGGACATATGCATTTGAGAATATTGCAAAATAATAAAGGGAAAAAATTAGTAGCAGTTGATCCTGTCGGGGCAAGAGAAGGAAATTATGTATTTACTACAACTGGAACAGCTGCAAGATTTGCTTGCCCTAATAATCCAGATACAATTACGGATCTAACAATTGGTGGAATAATTGATTTTTGGGACGCTTAAAACTTACTTAAGTAGACGTCATCATTTTGAGTTTGTCAAAATCTCTTTTAGATTTAAAATAAAGTTGATTAATGAAAAATAAATGTGGGACGAAAAAAAATCACCTTTGAGGTTAGAGAAGAGATTTGAATTTGATAATTACAAACAGTCAAGTAAATTTATGAAAGAAATTGATTCCTTATGTAAAGAAAACAAAATTTATCCAAATATTAGTTTTGGAAGTAAATTTGTAAGTATAACAATACTTCCGGATATTGAAGAAATTTCAGTAGAGGAAAAAGAATTTACAGTAAAAATTGATGAGAAATTTACAAATTTGATGTCAGAGTAAATAAATTAATATTTATCAGGTTTTTCAATATCTCTTTTAATTAAAGCCATTAAATAAGATGGTGCCTTATATCTTCCTGGTAAACATCTATTAAGTGTTTCAAGATGCCCCCAACATACAGTTCTTTGAATCTCTTTAATTGTTCGACCCTTTAAAATTAATAATCTAAGCGCTTTACAAAATAATGGATAACCAGCTTCTAATTCATCTATATTTAAATTTGCTGTTGTCATAGATAAAGCCTCAGTCAGGTTTTAATCTAAACAAGTATGGTGCATAATTGGCACAAATAATAACTTTCTACATAAATTTTGAGGTTAATGAATGTATGCTACACAATCAATTTCAATTAATACACCCTTAGGTAAAGAAGATACTTCCACACAAGCTCTAGCAGGAGAAGGTTCGTTTTGAAAAAACTCAGAATAGATTTCATTTACTATTTGAAAATTAGTCAAGTCTGTAAGAAATATAGTTGTTTTAATAACGTCTTCAAGACTCGCTCCACTAGCGGTTAGAACTGCTTTTAAATTATTTAATACTTGAGTGGTCTCTCCCTTAATATCTCCTAAACAATCTACCTTATTACTACTGGGATTGATAGCAATTTGACCAGAACAATAAACAAAGTTTCCAGCTTTAATAGCTTGATTATATGGTCCAACTGGATCTGGTGCGGCATCAGTTTTTATAGAAATTTGAGAAGACATTAATTTTTAACTTGTTCTAATAATCTATACCCAAGAGTCTTTTTTAGCTCTTAAATAACTAAATTCATTTAGACTTTTTGCTCTTAAAAAAAGATTAATATTCATTTCTTCTTTTAAAGTTGTAGGGATAGTTAAATTCTTTGCCAAGATTTTCTTTTTAGTTTCTTCAAGTTTTTTCTTAATTAATTTGTCATTTGGATAAATATCTAGTGCCCATAAAAGATTTGATTTTGTATATTCATGAGCACAATAAATGATCGTATTTATTGGCAAGGATAATATTCTTTTTAGTGAATTGTACATTTCTTGATTGGTACCTTCAAAGATTCTTCCACAACCTCCTGAAAATAATGTGTCTCCAACAAATAAAATTGGATTGCCAAAATCTTTAGAGTAAAAAGATATATGTGTACTTGTATGTCCCTTCAGTTCAATAATTTTGAACTCTTTATTTAATATCTTGATCCGATCTCCATCACATATCGAGATGTTTTGAAGAGGGATACGTTTTTTGTCTTTCTTTGAGGCGATAATTTTTACATTTGGCCATTTTTTCAATAATTCTTGAGTTCCTCCAATATGGTCATGATGATGATGTGTTTGCAATATATATTCTAATTTAAGATTTCTTTTCTCTATCCAATTAATAACCGGATCAGAAATACCTGGATCTATAACAATAGCTGATGAATTCTCTTCCCAAATCCAAATAATATTATCTTCAAGAACGGGTATCCCAAATATTCCTTTTTCTTTATTTATTGTCATTATTAACTTAGAATTAGAGAAACTTAGAAGAAAAATAAAGGTATTTATGATTACTATAGCTTTAGCAAAAGGAGCGCTGTTAAAAGATTCGATTTCTATATTTAAAAAAGCTGGTTTGGATTTCTCTGAAGCTTTACTAATTGATAATAGATCTTTAACTATCCATTCTAAATGTGGAAACGCAAAAGCTTTATTGGTTAGGAATGGAGATGTTCCTGTTTATGTAAGTTATGGACAAGCCGATCTTGGGATAGTGGGGTATGATGTTCTTCAAGAATCTGAATCTAAAGTTGCTAAATTACTAGACTTGGGTTTTGGTGGATGTCACATGTCTTTAGCTGTTAAAAATAATAGTGGTTATTCTAAACCAACTGATTTACCGGCTAATTGCAATGTTGCAAGCAAGTTTGTTAAAACCGCCCGTTCTTACTTTGAGAATCTTAATATGCCAGTGGAGATAGTTCATTTAACAGGATCTGTAGAGCTGGGCCCTATTACTGGGATGGCTGAAGCAATAGTTGATTTAGTTGCCACTGGTAAAACTTTAAAAGAAAACGGCTTAATTAAGATTGATGATATTTATTATTCAACTGCTCGTTTAATCGCTAATCCTCTATCTTTAAGGTTAGATAATACCCCTCTCCGAGATGTAATTTTGGCAATAGAATTACGTAGTGAAAATAAAAATTAAATTAAATGTTTTTAAAGGATTTTAAAAGAATAAAAAGATTAGGTAGATATTTAACTAATGATAAAAAGACTTTATATCTAATTGTTGTTATTCTTATCCCAGTTGCTTTTGCGGGAGCGATCCAACCGCTCCTTGTTGGTCAAGCTATTACCATTTTGAAAAATGAAAGTTCAGATGTATGGCTTAGTAAAACTTTTATTGGGCAATCAATAAATTTAATAATTATAACCCTTTTAATTTCAGTTCTTGTAAGACTGATTTTGCAAGGTTATCAGACTTATAATATACAAGCGGTTGGACAGAAATTAACTGCGAGAATTAGAAGAGAATTATTTGCTCATTCAATATCCTTATCTCTGAAATATCATGACAAAATGCCTGTGGGTAAGTTACTTACTAGATTAACTAATGATGTTGATGCATTGTCAGAGGTTTTTGGAAGTGGGGCTGTAGGAGTAATTGCAGATTTTGTTAGTTTAATTGTTATTTCATTGACAATGCTATCAATAGATAAAGGTTTAGCTGTAATTCTCCTCTTTACCCAAGTCCCTGTTTCTTACTTTATTATTTGGCTGCAAAAACGCTACAGGCGAGCTAATTATCAGGTTAGAGAGGAGTTATCACAGCTTAATTCTGATTTTCAAGAAAATATACAGGGACTTGAAGTTGTGCAAATGTTTAGAAGAGAGGAAATTAATAGCAATAAATTTAGTAGAACAGGAGAATCTTATAGAAAAGCTGTAGATGGTACGATTTTTTATGATAGTAGTATTTCTGCCTTTATTGAATGGATATCTCTTGCCGCGGTATCTTTCGTTTTGGCAATTGGAGGTTATTTAGTAACATCTGGGAACATTGGACTAGGAACTTTAACTACTTTTATACTTTATTCCCAAAGACTATTTGAACCATTAAGGCAGTTAGCGGAGAGATTTACTCAGATTCAAGGAGGTCTTACTGCTATTGAAAGAATTAATGAATTATTAGATGAAGAAATTGAAATTAAGGATTCAGTTTCCAGAAAAAATGTAGTAAAAAACTTAGAGGTTAAAGGTAAGATTGAATTTAAAAATGTATCTTTTTTTTATAAGAAAAACGATTATGTAATCAAAGATCTATCTTTTAAGGTTAACCCCGGGGAACGTATAGCTTTTGTTGGCCCAACCGGTTCAGGCAAAACCACTTTAATAAGGCTACTTTGTAGATTATATGAACCTCAAAAAGGAGAAATTTTGATAGATGATATTAATATCAAAAATATTCCTCTAATAGATTTAAGAAATATGTTGGGAGTTGTTCTTCAAGATACATTTATATTTAGTGGTAATGTTGCTCAAAATCTAAAATTAAGTTCTGATATTAAAGATAAAGATTTAGAGATTATTTGTAAGAAACTTGGATTAAACGATTTACTTAAAAAATTACCAAATGGACTTCAAACTCCTTTACGTGAAAGAGGAGGGAATCTCTCTTCTGGAGAAAGACAATTGTTATCTGTAGCTCGAGTCGCTATAAGAAACCCTAGGATTTTAATAATGGATGAAGCGACTGCATTTATGGACCCAACAACAGAAGCCACACTTCAAAAAGATCTTAAAAATATCTTAGAAAATAGAACTGCTTTAGTAATAGCACATAGATTAGCGACTATAGAAAAATCAGATAAAATTTTAGTCCTAAAGAGTGGATCACTTGTTGAACAAGGTACACATGTAGAGCTTAGAAAGAAGAAAGGCTTATATTTTCAACTCTCAGAACTTCAAGAAAAAGGTTTTATTGATTTATAATGATTTTACGAAATAATAGATCAACAATAAAGCAATCTAATGTTTTGGATAAAGAAGTCCTACTAGAAAAATATGGCTTAGATTCATTTGACTTTAAAGTTAAAAATGATGAGGGTATATTCGTCTGTAGTAAATTTAGAGAACTGGATTTAATAGAGCTTGATCAATTACTACAGACGGTGGGATGGAGCAGGAGACCGATGAGAAGAGTCAAAAGAGCCCTTGAGTTCAGCGTCCTTGTTGTTGGGGTATGGCGACATGATGATAAATTTCCAAGACTTGTTGGATTTGCAAGATGTACAGGTGATGGCATCTTAGAAGCAACAATTTGGGATGTCGCTATTAATCCTGTTTATCAAGGTCTTGGTTTAGGGAAAGTATTAATGAAATATTTATTGAAAAAATTAAAAGCTACAGGTATTTCAAAAGTTACTCTTTTTGCAGACGCAGGAGTTGTAAAGTTTTATAAGAATCAAGGTTGGACTTTGGAGCCAAAAGCGACAAAATGCGCTTTTTGGTATGCAAATTAATTATTTGCGGACTCTATAGTATTTTTTGTAAATCCTATTTATAGAGTAACCTTTTCTCATCAATTTTCTTAAGTGCCAATTTTTTAAAGATTGCCAGACAAAATTTACGTCGTCCCATTTTCTGCTACTCGTGAAGATAGGAATTTTTAAAGATCTTAAATTTCTTTTATTTATTCTGCTAATGAAATCAAAATCTTCCATTATGGGTATTGTTTTATATCCTCCGTAAGTTTTAAAATTTTCTTTGCTAATTAAAAGACCTTGGTCTCCGTAGGGAGATTTAAATAAAAAACATCTTAAATTAACAAGGAATTCAAGAAATCTATAAGTGAAGGATTTGTTATTTACTTTAAAATTGAAATAGTAAATATAATTTGAATCTCTTTTTGAAATATCTATAACTTTACTTGACCAGTTGAATCTTAATCTTGAGTCTGCATGAATGAAAAGAAGCCATTCCCCCTTTGCTTTTTTGGCACCATAATTTAATTGTAAACCTCTATTATTTTTATTTATTTTATAAAATCTTGTACCATTAATTAAAGCAATATCTTTTGTCTTGTCTGTACTTGTTGAGTCTATAATAAGTATCTCAGATATATTATTTATTTCCGATAAATCTGAGAGAAGTAATGGTAAGTTATTGGATTCATTGAAAGTTGGTATAATAATCGAAATTCTTATGTTTAATTTAGACTCTTTGATCAATATCATACAATGTATCGATATCTACTTTAGTGTTTAAAAAATCAATTTTTATTTTTTGTTGACTTAAATTATCAATAGTTTTTTTTAAAACATCATTGCTACTCCATTGGATGTTTATAAAAGGCAAATAATTATTCTCAGAAATAAATCTTTGTGAAAAGGCTATAAGCCAATATCCTCCATCATTTGAAGGCCCTAAAATAACATCTTTCTTCTTTAACTTAGTAATGGTTTTTACAATATCCATATGAGATAAATTTGGCAAATCAGTACCTATAAAAACTATATTTTTCTTCTGAGAATTTTTTGTGTTCCTCTGGGATTTGAATATTTGTCTTTTCATTTTCTCTCCAAGGCAACCTTTCCCTTGAAAGTAGAAATGATTAATACCAAGATCTTTACACCATCTTTTACTACTATTCAAACCTATGCCAGTAATAGCGATGCAACTCTCAGCTAAATTTTGTTCCTTTAAATAATTTGATACTGATAAGGTATGATTCAACATTTTGTTTTGAATTCTTAAAGCATTTCTTTTCCCAATATCTTTAGATAATCTAGTTTTGCAACTGCCAAATCTTGGCCACTTGGCCATTATTATTAACAAAGTTTTACTCACACTAACTTTTAAAATTTATGAATATTATATATTTTAGAAACAGGTAAAAAATATACATATATTTGTAATCCAATCACATTAATGTTAAAAATCATCGAAAATCGCATCAACTTGTAATGAGATAATAGCCAATTTCAAAAAAGCAACTAGATTAAAAATCTATAGGATAAATATCGTGCAAACTAAAAATCTTATTTGGGCAGAAGTTCAAAAATCATTACAAAAAAATTTAAGTAAACCTTCTTACGAGACTTGGATAAGGCCTGCAAAATTTAGCTGCTTTGAGAATGGATTACTTACTTTGATTGCACCAAATACTTTTTCAAGTGATTGGTTAAGAAAAAATTATTGTGAGACCATAGAAAAAGCAGCTGAAAAAGTATGCGGAGAGACTGTGAAAGTTATTTTTAAATCTGAAAATATTAATAATTTAGTAACTAGCTCAAGTGAAAATAATAATAGTTCTCCATCATCTATATTAGTTAATCAACAAAAGTCTATTGAAAATAAATCAAAAATATCTCCCTGCTTAAATTTACGATATGTTTTTAATAGGTTTGTTGTTGGCCCAAATAGCAGGATGGCTCATGCAGCTGCTTTGGCAGTTGCTGAATCGCCCGGAAGGGAATTTAATCCACTTTTTATTTGTGGAGGAGTAGGTCTTGGGAAGACACATCTGATGCAAGCCATTGGTCATTATCGTGTGGAAATTAATCCAGAGGCAAAAGTACTCTATGTCTCTACCGAAACATTCAGTAGTGATTTAATCCAATCTATAAGAAAGGATGGAATGCATGCATTTAAAAATAAATATAGATCGGCAGATTTACTTTTAATTGATGATATTCAATTCTTAGAAGGCAAAGAATATACTCAGGAAGAATTTTTTAATACCTTTAATGCGTTATATGAGGCTGGTAAGCAAATAGTAATTGCAAGTGATAGGCCTCCTAGTCAAATCCCTAAATTACAGGAAAGATTAGTTTCCAGATTCTCTATGGGACTAATAGCTGATATTCAACCACCTGATATTGAAACTAGAGTAGCAATTTTGCAGAAAAAAGCAGAACATGAAAAAATGAATCTTCCTAGAGATTTAATACAGTTCATTGCAGGAAGATTTACTTCAAATATAAGAGAACTAGAAGGTGCATTTACTCGAGCGGTGGCTTTTGCTTCAATAACTGGTCTACCTATGACAGTTCAATCAATAGCTCCTATGCTTGATCCAAATAGCGTAGGGGTGGTGGTTACTCCTAAACAGGTAATAGAGAAAGTTTCAGAGTTTTTTGATGTCTCTTCTGAAGAATTAACGAGTTCTAGTAGGAGAAAGCCTGTTAGTCAAGCTAGACAAATTGGTATGTATCTAATGAGACATGGGACAGATCTAAGTCTACCTAGGATTGGTGAAGCATTTGGAGGAAAAGATCATACCACAGTAATGTATGCAATTGAACAAGTTGAAAAGAAGTTATCTACCGATCCTGGAGTCGCTAGTCAGGTTCAAAAAGTTAGAGATCTATTACAAATTGATTCGAGAAAGAATTTATAAGATTTAATAATAGATTTAATTGAAATTATTAGGATTCTGATCATATCTATTATTAAAAGGTATTTCATATGTTTCATTAGACTCGTCAAATGATGCAATTTTTTCTAGCGATTGTCTAAATTTCCTTGCTGAGATGAGTGGCATATCTCTTGGGACTGAGATGCGATCCCTTAAATACCTTAATCCTTTGCCGCAGCAATTATCAGGAATATTTATTTCATTATTTATCATATATGTAAGAGCTGACCTCAATGCAATATCAAATTCTCCATTGTCAGATGGATTTATATTTATTATTTTTTCTTTATGTTTGATTACTCTCATCAATGCAAATCTTGAATAGTACTCACTATCAATTTCACTATTTAACTCTAAATTACCTAATCCCTTTCCACTATCTATTAATTTTGAAAAATAAATCTGCTTTTCATTTAATTCCTTAAAGCATCCTCCCATTTGGGGAGGTAAATCATGAGAATGAGTATGAAAATCTCCTTGTGTGCCAAGATAAGCTTTTTCTTTCTCAAGAAGAGAAAACCATTTATTAATTAAAGGGAACTTAATCCTTAAATCAAAACCTTTGTAATAACAAAGTGAGGCATTTATCCTCTCTAAATAAGGAATAAAAATTACATCTCCTGTTCCTGGTCTAATAATTTTATCTGAATCATAAAAAGGATCTATTAATCCTGTCTCTGATTGTTCTAATAAATTTTCCAATTTTTGAAGATTTTTTTTAAAATTTATCTTTCTATTATCAATTGAAGGAAACATTGAATTTCTCCGACAAAGCCATTCACACCAACTTCTGAAAATATCTCTTTCAATTCGTCTGGTTTCTTGAAATTCAGTAGCATTTATTGATGTACTTAAAAAACCATATTTTTTCTCCAAACTATAAATTATTTCATCACTTTCAGTTATTATTTTACCATCCAATTCAATAGCAGGTAATTTACCTGATCTTACTTTCTCAAGAAACCAAGGTTCTTTTTTTCCGTAGCAAAACATATTAATTTTTTTAATTTTGTACGGAATTTGTTTTAGTTCTAACCAAAGCCATATTTTTTGACAATATGGACACCAGGCATGTCTATCTCTATAAAAGATTAATTTTGCGTCTGATTCTTTTTGACCAAATAATCTTAAATTTGAGTAAGAATTTGTAATACCATTGATTCTATCTATATCATTTGATTGTAAATCTGAGAGATCTTCCCAGGAAAGAATATTTGGCATGGGCATTTTTTTATTCCTTTTAAGATATGATAATAAAAAAAACATTGAATAAAAAATTTGATTTAGTTGTAATTGGAGCTGGCTCAGGAGGTTTAGCTGCTGCTAAAAGAGCTGCAAGGCATGGAGCTAAAGTTTGTATCGTAGAGGGGGATAAGATAGGTGGAACATGTGTAATAAGAGGATGTGTTCCTAAGAAGTTAATGGTATATGCGGCAAACTCAAGGAAAAATATACTTAATTCAAAAGGATATGGTTTATCTTCGGAGAAACTTTCTTTTGACTCAAAAGTTCTCTTGAAAAGTATTAAGAATGAGGTTAATAGACTGAGTGAGTTACATCTAAATGCATTAGAAAAATTGAAAATTACTACAATAAGAGGGTGGGGTAGATTTAAAAATAAAGATCATTTAGATATTATTGATATTGATAAAAAAAGTGTATTAGATACAGTTAATGCTGAAAAATTTTTAATTTCTGTTGGAGGTAAGCCGATAAAATTAAATATTCCAGGATCAGAATTTTCTTGGTCTAGTAACGAAATATTTGAATTAGAAGAATTACCTAAATCAATCTTAATTATTGGAGGCGGATACATAGCATGTGAATTTGCATGCATCTTTAATAACTTAGGAATAAATGTTACACAGTTATTGAGAAGCAATAATTTACTAAATGGTTTCGATTTAGATTTATCTTCTTCCTTAAGAGAGACAATGATATCTTCAGGCATAACATTGATTTTTAATGATGAGCTTTTAAAAATAGAAAAAAAAGAAAAAAAAATCTTTGATTTTATTTTAAAATCTGGACAAAAATGCGACGCAGAAAGTTTTCTATATGCTATCGGAAGAGAGCCTAATCTAGATTTGATAAATATCCAAGAACTTGATTTAAAAATGAATGGAAAATTTATAGAAGTAAATGAAATTAATCAAACTAATAAGTCAAATATATTTGCTATTGGTGATGTTATAGATAAACCAAATTTAACTCCGGTTGCCATAGAGCAAGGAAGAGTTTTTGCTGATAATTTTTATGGAAATTTAAATAGATCAATAAATTATGAATATATTCCCAAAGCAGTTTTTTCTAATCCAGAGATTGCAACTGTAGGTTTAACTGAAAAAGAAGCAAATAATATGTTTGGTGAAAAAAACATTGAAATTTTTAAATGTAAATTTAAACCAATGTCAAATACTTTTAAAAATATAAATTCAAAATGCTTGCTTAAATTAGTAGTTAATAAATCGAATGATAAAGTTATAGGGTGTCATATGTTTGGTGAGTCTTCCGCTGAGATAATACAAATGGCTTCTATCTCTTTAAGTATGGGAGTTACCAAAGAACAATTTAATTCAACTATGGCTTTGCATCCTACAATATCTGAGGAATATGTGACTATGTATTAGATTCGAATCCTAGTATTTTAAATTTAATTTTTGCGAATAAAACAAAAAATATTATCTTTGAATAAATCAAGTGAAATAATTAAACTCTCATAGCAGTTAAAATTTTCTAACTAAAAAAATCTTATCTAAAATATAAAAACCATAAATATTTAAAAGGATAAATCCCTCAGCTCTTGTGATTTTGCCTTTTGTCCAAAATATTGGCATGCAAGCAAATGTTGTGAGCACCATAATGGGAAGATCAGTTCTAATTAAATTGCTATTAATTATTAACCCTTCAAATCCAGAAAAAAGAGTACAACTTCCTAGAATTAAGAGCTGATTTAGAAGGTTGCTTCCAATAACGTTTCCTATCGCAAGATCTGTCTTGCCTTTAAATGCAGCAACTATAGAAGTTACTAATTCAGGCAGTGATGTTCCTGTCGCTACAATAGTTAAGCCAATTATCGTTTCATTTATTCCTATCAAAATTGCTAATGATCTTGAACCATTTACTAAAATATTTGAACCAAAACCAAGCAATAAAATTCCTATTAATAATTTTCCAAATATATTAAATTTATTCTTTTTTGATAACGAATCGTTGATTTCTGGTTCAGCAGTTTTTATATCCTCATCCTTTTCATTTATTGTATTTATTTCCCAGATTGTATTTAAGATTAAACAAAAAATAAGAAAAATTCCTGATTGCCAAGTTAATAATCCTGTAGATGACATTGCCCAAACTGCACAAGAAATAGCAATTAAGAGTGGCACATCACGTCTTACGATTCTGCTTTTTACTTTCAATGGTCTAATTAATGAGCTGATGCCAAGGACTACAAGAATATTAAAAATATTACTCCCGATAACATTACTAACAGCAAGACCATCACTTCCTTTTAGTATAGAATTCAAACTAACTAACAATTCAGGGGAACTTGTTCCTAATGCAACAACCGTTAATCCAATTACAATTTGCGGAATACCTAACATTAAAGATAATGCCACTGATCCCTGAATAAAAAATTCACCTCCGGCGAAAAGTAATATAATTCCTATTATTATTTCTATTATAGGTAATATAAATTCACTCATATTTCAAACTAATTTAAGATTATTTATAAAAATTTTCTCATATTAAAAATATAATCTATCTACAATCATGTATTTATTATTGTTAAAAAAAATTTACTGTTAAAATTTACTAAAGACTAAAAATTTTGAAAGAGCTCACTATCATAAAACCTGATGATTGGCACTTGCATTTAAGGGAAGGAATTATATTAAAAAATATTATTAAATTTTCATCAGATCTTTTTTGCAGAGCGATAATAATGCCTAATACAAAGATCCCAATTACTACTATTAGACAAGCAAATTTATATAGAAACTCAATATATGCTGCATTACATAAAAAAGCTAAGTTTCAACCTCTAATGACAATTTATTTAACTGACAATATTTCATTAAATGAACTTGAAAAAGGATATAAAAATGATATCTTTTTTGCCGCAAAATTATATCCAGCAAATACGACTACAAATTCTAGTTATGGAGTGAGAAATATTAAGAATATTTATAAAGTATTTGAGTTGATGGAAAGAATAAAAATGCCTTTGTTAATACATGGTGAAGTTAATGAGCCAAATGTTGATATTTTTGATAGAGAGCAGGTCTTCATTGATAAAGAATTAATGTCAATAATTAAATATTTTCCTAAATTAAAAATTGTTTTGGAGCATATTACTACCTCTTATGCGGTTGATTTTGTTAGAGAAAATAAGATTGGAGCAACTATAACTCCACATCATTTGCACATTAATAGAAATGCAATGTTTCTTGAAGGATTAAATAGTGATTTTTATTGCTTACCAGTCGCTAAAAGAGAATCTAATAGAGTCTCGCTTATAAAAGCTGCTACAAGTGGAGAAGAATGTTTTTTCTTAGGGACTGACTCAGCACCTCACTTAAGACAATGGAAAGCTTTTTGTGGCTGTGCTGGGATATTTAACGCACCAGTTGCTATATCAAGCTATTTAAAGATTTTTGAAGAGGAGAATGCACTTGATAAATTTGAAAAATTTGCGAGTTTAAATGGACCTAAGTATCATAATCTTCCACCAAATAATGAAAAAATCACTTTTATTTATGAACCACATACAATCAAAGATTTTATTGAAATAAAAGATGATGAAAAAGTAAAAGGAAAGATTAAGTCATTTCATTCACTAGAAACACTAAACTGGAAATTAAAATTGTGATTTTGTTTTAAATATTTCTCGCTTTAAAAAAAGTTAATTGCGAAAAGTGTAAATATTCAAATTTATGATGGTTAGATTTCATACTTTTCGCTACGCTAAGAGGGCGCAAATTCCTCTTGGGAGTGTGGCGGAATTGGTAGACGCGCCGGACTTAAAATCCGTCGAGCGATTTAGCTCGTGAGGGTTCAAGTCCCTCCACTCCCATCATTTCTAAAAAGAGACAATGTTAATATTATTTAGTTATATTTAATTAATTATTTATAAAATCTTTTTCTAAATGGAAAATTTATTGAATAATCCTTTTTTAACCCTTGGAGCTTACATAGTAATATTAACTATCTATTTAGCAGTAGTTCCTTTATCACTTTTCTATTGGATGAATAATAGATGGAATGTAATGGGTAAATTTGAAAGATTAGGAATTTATGGTTTAGTTTTTCTTTTTTTCCCAGGACTTATTTTGTTCTCTCCTTTTTTAAATCTTAGATTAAATGGAGAAAATAAAGGGTAATTTATTTGACTAAGTTAAAAGTTTTACAGTTAGGCTTATCTTTAGCATTAATAGGTTTTTTTAGTTACAAATTTGCTCCCTTTTTTGGTTTAAGTGAAATAAGTACGAGTTCTATTTCTAATTTAATATTGATCACAATTGTGCTAATTTGGATTTCTAGCTATTTATTAAGAGTCATTAATGGAAAGATGACTTTTATGGAACAAAGAAAACGTTATAGACAAGTATATGAAAAAAAATTTACTGAAAAATTAGAAAAGAAATTTGAATCACTTTCTAATGATGAACAAAAAAAATTACTTGAAGAATTAGATGAAAAATAATAAATTTTTTAATTAATAAACTTATATTTATTAATTTGTGCCAAAATAATAATTAATACATTTACATAAGGTAAATTTGTCATTAATAAATCAAAAGTTTAATGAATTAAGAAAAAAAGGAAAATTTGCCTTAATGCCTTTTTTGATGGCTGGTGATCCTTCTTTAGATATTACTTATAAAATCTTGTTAAGATTACAAGAAAAAGGTGCCGATTTCATAGAGTTGGGTATCCCATACAGTGATCCTTTAGCAGATGGACCCATGATTCAATTATCAGCTGCTAGAGCTCTTCAATCTGGAACCTCATTAGCACAAGTTCTTGATTTATTAAAAACTTTAAAAGGTAAATTAAATACACCCGTAATACTTTTTACATACTTTAATCCTTTGCTAAGTTTTGGGTTTAAAAGATTCTGTGAAATCGCTTCAGATGTTGGAGCCGCTGGCATGATAATTCCAGATTTGCCTTTAGAAGAAACGACCCAATTTTCGCAAATAGCTAATGATTTTAATTTGGATTTAATATTATTAATAGCTCCAACAACCCCATTAGGAAGAATGAAAGTGATATCTCAAAAGACTAAAGGATTTAGTTATCTTGTGAGCGTTACTGGTGTTACTGGCGAAAGGAATAAGCTCGAAAATCGTGTTGAGAATCTTATAGGACAATTAAAAGATATAAGCTCTAATCCAATTGCAGTTGGTTTTGGTATCTCATCTCCAGAGCATATTATTAAAGTTAGGCAATGGGGCGCTGATGGTGTAATAATTGGAAGCGCATTTGTTAAAAGAATTTCTGATAGTAAAGATTCTCAGATAGTAAATGAAGTAGGTAAGTTTTGCACTGAGATGCGTTCAGCTGCAGATGCAATTATAGATTAATTAAATAATAAAACTAAGCTTCATTGTTAAATAAAAAACCCCAGTAGTTCTAGGGAATATTATTAATATCTTTTGTAATAGATTTAAATTTTTTATATCTTTGAATAATTAAATTTATTTAAACTTCTGATTGTCCTGCAGGCAAAAGCCTTATTTGTTTTCTTCCAAGTTTTATTTCAAATTCATCTCCTGCTTTTAAGTCAAGTAGAGCTGTATAAGCTTTACCAATTAAAAGATTTCCATTACCTTGAACGGTAGCTACATAACTTAATTTTCTTCCGCCTTTGCCAATCCCCGCAACTCCAGAATCCCCAAGATTTACTCCTTTTGCTTCTAGCAGTGCCTCATAAAAAGCGGTGAAATTTAATCGTTCGCTACCATTCTTTTTTGTGGAAACATAGCCACAAGCGCGAACAAGATCTGACTTGCTAACATCACCAAGCTCTTTAACTTTAGCAAGTAGATCACTACCAGTAAGCATAATTAGTAATAAAAAGATCTACTTAAATAACATAGCAATTAGTGTGTATTGTATGCAATTATTAATTATGAATTTAATCAATTAGTTATCTTAATTATGGAAAAATTTATAGTTTGGGGTAAATATTGTAAAGATGCAATTATTAAACGCGAAAAATTTCGAAATGATCATTTGAATAGGCTTTTAAAATTAAAAGAACAAAATATTCTAGTTACTTTAGGACCCACTAAATGTACAAGATATCTCTTTGGTATTTTTAATGCTGAGAATGAAAAAGATGTTAGAGAATTATTAGAGAAAGATATATATTGGGAAAAGGGAATATGGATATCCCTTGATGTTTATCCATGGGTTCAAGCGTTATAGCTAATTGATTTACTCTAAATAAAGTTTATATTAATTAGTCAACATTATGAACTAATTATTAATTTAATAACTTTTATTTTAGAGTCCATTTTAATAATATTAATCATCTATTCCCATAAATTTTAAGGAATTTATTTAATTAATTTTTAAATAAACTTTATACATTTATGTAGCTAATTTATTTTATGATCCTCTTCCATTTGATCCATTAATTCATCCAAATCTAACTTGTAATTAAAATCTAATTGATTATATCCTTGTCTATTATTTTCTTCTGAATAAGAATTTTCTTCATTATTATTATTACTTTTAGCGCTAATCCAATGTTGCTCAATTCTTATTAAATTTACTGCAATATTAAAAATTCCTCCTTTCTTATGCAAATCTCGTAGTTTATCAATGATTTCAGAAATTCGGCTAGATTTTGTTTTTAATTGTTCTGCTAATTCTTTTTGAGAGTATCCATGTGATCTAAGCCAATCTTTAATAAATACAATTAATTCTTTCTCTTCTTGTGAAGATAATTTAGTCATGATTTAAAAAGGAAAAAGTTTATTAAGTTTTTCTTCTGCTCTAATTCTTATTGCGGGAGTCATGTATTTACTCCAAATGCTCAGGACAGCTGTTAAAGCCACAAAGTCATCGCTAAAGCCAACTACTGGCATAAAGTCTGGTAATAAGTCTACAGGCATTATTAGATAAGCCAAGGCAGCTATTAAAGATATACGAACATTTGTGGGTGTTAAAGGGTCAATTGCCATCTCTAATACTTCTAATGCTGGTTTGGCGATAGATCTACCAGCTTTAATTAGGATTTTGAGTATGATATTTGATTCTATAGTGGAACTTTCAATAACTTCAGCTTCATATATCTTTTGATTTGATTTATATGAATTTTTTATCATTGAATAAAGTTCATACTTTTCATTTTTATTAACTTAAACTATCAACTAATCCATTTTGGATTCCAGCTTTTCTGAGCTTTCTTAATGCTCTTTGTACAACTTGCCTACAATACTCTCTACTACAATTCATATATCTTGCTACTTCTGCAAGAGTTCTCCATTCATTTGAACCATCTAATCCAAATCTGAGACTAACAATTTTTCTTTCTTTTTCTGTTAAGTTAGCTTTATCCAATAACTTCCAAGCAGAAGCTGTCCTTTCCGCTAACTCTGCTAATTCCATTGGAGGGGTCTGTTCACTTGGTAATATATCGACTAATTCAGACGGGTCTGATTTAGATTTAACAGTGCCTTGAAGGCTTATAGTTATACTTCTTAGTTCGCACGACAATAACTCGTCAACTTCCTCTTTAGTGATTTTCATTTCTTCTGCCAACTCTAAACTTGTGGGAGGTGCACCTTTACTTTGCATCAACTTTGATTTCGCTGATCTTAATTTTGTTAATTTCTCATTAATGTTAACTGGAATTCTAATAGTCCTGCTTTGTGTTGATAATGCCCTATTTAATCCTTGCCTAATCCACCAGTAAGCATAAGTAGAAAATCTATGCCCTCTTGATGGGTCATATTTCTCAACTGCCCTTGTTAATCCAAGAGTACCCTCTTGTATTAAATCTAATAATTCAAGACCTTTCCCTTGATAACGTTTAGCAAGATTTACAACTAATCTTAAATTAGCTGTGATCATTGCATTTTTTGCTTTTTCACCAACCCTTATAGTCTTTTTCTCACCTTCAGAATATTCACAGGCAGGCCCTTTGCCTCCAGCAGATTGACATCTATTAATTAAAACAACCATTTCTTGAACTTTTCTTCCCATAGTGAGTTCTTTCTCCGGGGTCAAAAGTTGATGGCGTCCAATTTCACCTAGAAAATCGCTTAATGAACTCAAGATTTATACCTTAAAGTTAATACTTTTAACTTAAGGTCAAATCAATAATATGCTATACATGTAATAATTAATTAATAATTAATTAATAAATTATTGCTTAAAGAGTTTATTTTTTTATTTCCATAATATTTTATTTTCTTCTAGATTCTAAAACCTCAAGAACATCCCTCCAATCAACACCCCTGTGAAGGAGAGCTACTTGAAGATGATAAATAAGATCAGCAGCTTCATTAGAAATTTCGTTCTTGTCATCTTTCATGCATGCCATAACAAATTCAGCTGTTTCCTCTCCCATTTTCTTAAGTATTGTATTACTACCTTTTGTTAACAATTGATTTGTATAACTATTTTCTTTTGGACATAATGATCTTTCATAAAGAGTTTTAAATAATTCTGAGCATTCGTTAGATAATGGCAAAGATTTTTTTTTCTTTTTAAACCCTTCTGAAGTCTTAGTGATTTGATTAAAGAAACAACTTCTTTCTCCTGTATGACAAGCGCCATCTCCATTTTGTTCTATAGAAATAATCAAAGAGTCGCTATCGCAATCAAATCTAATTTCTTTTAACAATTGCGTATTCCCACTTGTTGCTCCTTTTCTCCATAGTTCAGATCTTGATCTGCTCCAATAATGAACTTCATTAGTTTCAATAGTTTTTTTAAGCGATTTTTTATTCATCCATGCAAGCATTAGAATTGTTCCGTCTAACCAATCTTGTGCAATGGCTGTAATTAATCCATCTTTATCAAATTTAAGATCATTTATTGAGAAATCTTTTGTAGAAGTCATTATGTTTAGATTGTTGGAGTCTTGACTCTTTTGTCTTAATTATTTCATCTAATTATAAAGTAATGTCTATTAATTCTTCAGAATTTTCTTGCAGTAAAAGTTATTTTAATTTTCCATGTTCTCATAGACAATGGCAACACTTGGGACATTGCAAGTTTGTCCATGGATATTCGAGATCATTCACTTTTTGGTTTATTGCAAAAAACTTAGATATTAATGGCTTTGTTGTAGATTTTTCAAGTTTAAAACCTCTTGAAAAGAAATTAAAAGACCAATTTGATCATACATTTTTAATAAATAAGGATGATCCTTTGATGACATATTGGCAAAAACTTGATGAATTGGAGGCCTTGGATTTAAGAATTATGGATAACGTAGGAATGGAGTTCTCCTCTCAAATGATTTGGACTTGGGCTAATGATTTTTTGAGAACTAAGGATAATGGAAGAACATGCTGTTATAAAACGGAGTCTAGGGAAAATGAATTTAATAATGCTTGTTTTGAGAGTTTACCAAGCTGGTATATTTAGAATTAAAACATAAGTTTAATTAATTTATTATGAGATTATTTTCTTCAACAAAGATCTCTATAAGATTATTCTTTAAATAATGATTGTTTAAGATATTATTAGCAATCTTTGTTTCAATTTCTTTTTTTATTATTCTTTTTAGAGGTCTTGCACCATAAATATGGTCAAAACTTCTATCAACGAGAATGTTAATAGCATCATCAGTTATTTTTAATCTAAGATTTTTTTTATTGAGTCTTTTTTCTAATTCTTTAAATTCAATTTCAGCAATCTTAGATAATTCATCCTTGTTAAGATTATTAAAAATTACAATCTCATCTAATCTATTTAAGAACTCAGGTTTAAAAAATTTCTTAAGTTCTCCATTAATAACTTTTTTAATTTCATATTGGTTTTCATTCCTTATTGATAAATCATTTATAGATTGACTTCCTAGATTGCTTGTAAGAACGATAATTGAGTTTTTAAAACTAACTGTTCTGCCTTGTCCATCGGTAATAATTCCATCATCAAGAACTTGTAAGAGTATATCTAGAATATCTTTATGCGCTTTTTCAATTTCATCAAGGAGTATAAGTGAATAGGGATTTTTCAATACTGCCTCTGTTAATTGTCCTCCAGATTCAAAACCTAGATATCCAGGAGGCGCACCTATAATCTTGCTTACTGAGTGTTTTTCCATATATTCAGACATATCTATTCTTATAATTGAAGATGCTGAATCAAAAATTGTATTTGCAGTAACTTTGCTTAACTCAGTTTTCCCAACTCCAGTAGGTCCTAAAAAAAGAAAACTTGCGATTGGTTTATTTGGATCATTAAGACCTGTTCTTGATCTTTTAATAGAATCTGCAACCGTATTAATAGCTATTTCTTGGCCTATTATTTTTTCTTTAAGACTTTTTTCAAGTTTTAAGAGTTTTTCTTTTTCAGACTGATTTAAATCATTTACCGGTATTGAAGTCCATTTAGAAACTACTTCGGCTATGTCACTAAAATTCACTTCTTGTCTCAGGAGACTTTTATTACCTTTTTTATAATCATTTTTTAAATCTTTACTTTTAATATCTAACTTATTTTGTAAATCATTTAAGGTCCCAAACTCTAATTCCGCCGCCTTATTGAGATCAAAATTTCTTTTAGCTTGTTCAATTTGTAGTTGAGTTGATTCAATTTCTTCTCTTATATTACTAATATCATCAATATCTGTTTTCTCTTTTTTCCATTGAAGATTTAATTCATTTTGTTTTTCTTTAAGAATTTTTAATTCATCTGTAATTTTATTTAACCTTTCTAATGATGAAGAATCTGTTTCTCTTTTTAAAGATAGATTTTCCATTTCCAGTTTTAAAACTTTTCTATCAATTTCATCAATTTCCTCCGGCTTAGAAGTTATTACGATATTTAATCTTGAAGCTGCTTCGTCTATTAAGTCAATAGCTTTGTCGGGGAGGAAGCGATCATTAATATATCTTTCACTAAGATTTGCCGCTGCTACTAAGGCATTATCTGATATCCTTACACCATGATGAACCTCATATTTTTCTCTAAGACCTCTCAAAATAGAAATAGTGTCATCAACAGAAGGAGCATTAATTTTGATTTTCTGAAATCTTCTTTCTAATGCAGGATCTTTTTCAATATTTTGTTTGTGTTCAGTAATTGTTGTAGCTCCAATACACCGTAACTCACCTCTAGCAAGCATAGGCTTTAAGAGATTACTAGCATCCATTGATCCCCCAGTCGCTCCAGCACCAACAACTGTATGAATTTCATCAATAAATAAAATTATTTTGCCTGCAGAGACCTTAACACTTTTTAAAACATCTTTTAACCTTTCCTCAAATTCCCCTCTGTATTTTGCTCCTGCAAGGAGAGAACCCATATCTAATGAAATTAATTGACGATTATGTAGCGAGGAAGGAACATCTCCATTTATAATTCTTTGGGCTAATCCTTCTACAATTGCAGTCTTGCCTACTCCAGGGTCGCCTATTAAAACCGGATTGTTTTTTGTTCTACGACTAAGAATTTGTATTGTTCGTCTAATCTCTTCATCTCTGCCAATAACAGGGTCTAAAATTCCCTCTCTAGCAGATTTTGTAAGATCAACACCAAACTTTTCCAAGGAATCATTTTTTTGATCTAATTCTGGCTCGACTGGATTATCATTAGTCATCTTTTGAAGGAAATCTAGAAATACTGGGATCGTTTTTTTGTTTAAAATATAATTACCAATACTCTTATCATAAATTAATCCTTCTAGGATGTGCTTGGTTGATATTACTACTTCACTTGAAATAATTTTAGCATGATTTGCCTTGATAAAGACTTGATGCAGGCTATCACCAATAAATAAAGTATCTTGTTTATTTTTCATTTTCCCTTTATTTACTAACTTCATTAAAACAATTTCTTCAACTGCTTTTAAATTTAAATTATTTAGTTTAAGTATCTTTTTTACAGATTTATTATTCTGAAGGATAGATAAAAATATATGTTCTGAATCTATATTTTGGTGAAAATTTTGATGTGCAATTTTTTTTGCCAAAAGAAAATAGCTCCAAGCAATTTTAGAAAATTCACTTGAAACTATATTCATCCAAATATTAAATTTGTTGTGGAGTTAGGTTACTTGCATTTGAGTATTTAAAGTAACTAAATAATCTTTTATTCTACAATTACTTTACCAACCATTCCAGCACCTCTATGAGGTTCGCAATAGAATTCATAGGTACCAGCATTATCAAAAGTTGTCTCCCAAGATTCTCCGGGTGCAAAAGCTAAATCGGCATGACTTAACTCTTCATGCCCATCAAAGACAGCATTATGTGGAGCAAGTTTATTGTTAACAAATTTTACTGAATCCCCTGCACTGATATTAACTGTGCTTGGTTCAAAAGCTAACATGCCAGCATCTGTTCCAAGCTTTACTTCAACAGTTGCAGCTGATACTGAAGAGATTCCTAAACCTAAGGAAAGAACTATTGCAAAAATTCCTGCAAATAATGAACGTAACATAATTCGAAATTACTTTTTATATATCTTACAAGATTTTAGTGCCCATTCTGTGGGAATTTTAATTGATATTACATCTTGGTAACTTTGCTAACTTAAGAACGTCTTTTAGTGATTTTGCATAGCTCTTTAAACCAAAGGTTTCAGGATTTGCAATGGGTTTGTGATTAAAATTGTATTTATTTATGCTAAAATTATCCCAACTTGTAGTATTAATAGGCAATACATTTAATAAAAATTTTATAATTGCTTTGTTAATTTTTAGAGCAAAATATCTTTTAATTCCATAATTTTTTAAGAGTATAAGGATAGCTTCATCAATAGTTATAAATTTTTGACCTAAAACATATTTTTTGAATCCATAATCTCTCTTTTCAGTGCTTTTTATCAAGAATCCGCATATTTGCGCGATATCTTTAGCATGGATGAAATGGAATTTCGCATCAATTTTTAAAAATCTTGCTAGCCATAACCAGTTTTTTGCTTGTTTGAGTCCCTCTGTTAAATAACTTACTGGAAACCTGCTATTCCCCTTCAAAGTTCCTCCAAATACCAATGTAGGAAATACTACACATGTTTTATTTGCGAACGAACTTTTTCTAAGATTTTCATAGCATTGATATTTTGTTTGAATATATTCTGTACCGTATATTAATGATTCACGCATTAATTCTGTTTTTTCATTTAATATACTCGCAGTTGAAAAGTATATAATTTTTTCTAAAATATTTTTTTTAAGTAATCCAAGAAGTTCTTCAAATGCAATTACATTTACTTCATATGCTCTCTTAGGATCACCCCAAGCTGTAGCTGTATGGATCAAATAATTAATTTCTCTTAATTCTTTTTTGAATTTTTTGCAATCTCTAATATCACAGGTTAACAAATTAATTCGCTTATTATTTCTTGTTGAAACAGGCAATTTATTAGGATTTCTTACCATAAGCACTAGTTTATAATTAGAATTTTTTAAGAACCAATCTATTAGATATTGACCTACGCAGCCATTTGAACCAGTAATTAAAAGATTTTTATTTCCCAAAACAATTTAATAATGTAGAGATTTGCCGTATTCAAAAAAGGTTTTCGCATTTTCTTCAGGAGTTCCAGGTAAAATTCCATGTCCTAAATTAAGAATATATTTTCTACCATTAGCTTTTGAAAATGTTTCATCTATTCTATTTTTAATAGACTCTGCATTTCCAAAAAGTATCCCAGGATCAACATTTCCTTGTATACCAATTTTATTTGGAATTCTTTTAGAAGCATCCTTAATATCTACTGTCCAATCTAAAGAGATAATATCAACTCCTGTTGAAGCCATCCTTTCAATTACGCCTGCACTACCTGATATATACAAAATGATGGGAGTATCCGGGTATTCTTTCTTTACAATATCAACAACTTTCTTCTGATAGGGACCTGCAAAAATATCGTAATCCTGAGGGCTTAATTGACCTGCCCAAGAATCAAATATTTGAACAATTTGAGCTCCAGATTTAATTTGATACTTTAAATATTCACCAATAGATTCTGCAAAATGTTCAAGCAGATTGTGAAGTATATCAGGCTCTCTGAAAGCCATCGATTTAATAATGGAATAATTTTTACTACTTTTTCCTTCCACGACGTATGCAGCAAGCGTCCACGGAGCACCTACGAAACCAAGTAGCGTCGATTTATTTTCAATATCTTTTCGAAGAGAAGTAAGTACATCTCCAACAAAACTTAAACTTTCATTTGGAACTAATTTCCTCAATTTTTCTACTTGATCTAAAGTTCTTATAGGATTCTCAATTAAGGGCCCTTTACTTTCTACTATTTCAAAATTTATTCCCATCCCAGGAAGAGGGGTAAGAATATCCGAGAAAAGAATTACACCATCAGGTTTAAAAGCATGAAATGGTTGCATTGAAATCTCATATGACAATTCTGGATTTTCAGATCGTTCTCTAAAGCTTGGGTACTTATCTCTTAAATCTCGATATATTTTCATATAACGCCCAGCTTGACGCATCATCCAAACAGGAGGCCTATCAACTTTCTCGCCTAAAGCGGTTCTTAGAAGTAACGGTGAATTGTTTCCCATTTGTATTATTAATAATGTTTTAAGTAAAAAAAATCTTTAACTTAAAAATACTACAACGGAAAGATGATCAAAATCACTTTAAATACAAATAAATAAATACTGTTAAAAATTATTCTGATGCATTTGGTGAATATTTGAAAATACTGACGCTTAGAGGGGGTAATGTAAGATCCAACGCATTTTCGTAATTATGTATATTAAAATCAATTGCAAATTTTCCACCCATATTTCCTTTATTACTTCCTCCATAACGAGACGCATCAGAATTGAAAATTTCTTTATAAAAACCTTTTACAGGAACTCCAATCTTATATGTTTCATGTGAATTAGGAGTGAAATTAGCTACTATAACTAACCATTCATTTGTATTTGTTTCCCTTCTCATGAAGCTAATAACAGAATTTGATCTATCATCACAATCAATCCATTGGAATCCATAGGGATCAAAGTCATTTTTCCAGAGAGCTGGTTCAGATTTATAAAGTTTATTAAGATCATCAACTAAATTTCTTATACCTAAATGAGGTTGAAACTTTAATAACTCCCACTGAAGGTCGTCCCATACATTCCATTCTGATCTCTGGCCGAATTCCATTCCCATAAAAATTGTTTTTTTGCCAGGATGAGTCCACATATAAGTTAATAAAGCTCTTGTGTTAGCATATTTTTTCCAGTCGTCACCAGGCATCTTGTGAAGCAAATGACTCTTACCATGAACTACTTCATCATGACTTAAGGCAAGCATAAAGTTTTCTGTGTAATTATAAGTGATTGAAAAAGTTACACTATTTTGATGAAATTGCCTGAACCATGGATCAATTTCAAAGTAATCGAGCATATCATGCATCCAACCCATATTCCATTTGAGGTTAAAACCGAGTCCTCCAATGTCAGTGGGTTTAGTAACCATTGGCCAAGTAGTTGACTCTTCTGCAATTGAGAGAGCCCCTGGAAAGTGTTGAAATAAGACATGATTTGCTTGTTGAAGGAATTTGACTGCTTCAATATTCTCATTACCACCATTTTCATTAGCGATCCACTCTCCATCTGGGCGAAGATAATCTCTATATAACATTGATGCAACAGCATCAACTCTTATTCCATCAATATGGAATTCCTCAAACCAGTAAACAAGATTTGCAACTAAAAAATTTCTAACTTCATTACGACTGTAATTAAAAATTAGAGTCCCCCATTCCTTGTGTTCACCTATCTTTGGATCAGCATGTTCATAAAGATGAAAGCCATCAAAAAAAGCTAGGCCATGCTTATCTTTTGGAAAATGTCCTGGAACCCAGTCGAGTATTACACCAATCCCTTCTTCATGACATTTGTTAATAAATTCCTTAAATTCATTAGGGGTACCATATCTACTCGTAGGGGCATACCAACCCGTTACCTGATAACCCCATGAGCCATCGAAGGGATGTTCTGAGATTGGCATTAACTCAATATGAGTAAAACCTCTTTCCTTTACGTATGGAATAAGTTTTTTAGTTAATTCAGGATAAGTTAATAATCTTGTCCCTGGTTTTAGATCAGCAGCAGGAACTGGTTCCCTTCTTGTCCCATTTTTATCAACATATAAATTTTCATTGGATTCATGCATCCAGCTACCAAGATGCATCTCATAAACAGATATCGGCTTGTTTAATTGGTCATTAGAATCTCTATCCTTTATCCATTTTTTATCATTCCAATCAAAATTATTTAACTTTGAAATTATTGATCCATTTTTAGGCCTAACTTCATGTAAAAAACCATATGGGTCAGATTTCTCGTAGATATGACCTTCCTGAGTCCGGATTTCATACTTGTATATATCCCCTTCATTCATAAGAGGCATGAATAGCTCCCATATTCCACCTAATCTTTTTTGCATAGGATGATGTCTACCGTCCCATGAATTCACTTCGCTAATAATTGATACGGTTTTTGCATTTGGAGCCCAAAGACAAAACATAACTCCTCTTTTTCCGTCTATTTCACAAATATGAGCTCCCATCTTTTTCCAAATGTGATGATGATTCCCCTCAGCAAAAAGATGCCTATCCATCTCACCCATCCATTCATCAGTAAAAGCCCAAGGATCTAACTGCGTATGATTAATTCCTCCTCTTAATACATTTATTTTATAATTAGTTTGAGGATCTTCAGGGATAGATGCTTCAAAAAGCCACTTATGATTAGGAGTTGTTGTAGCAAATTCCCTATTTTTAAATAAAATTCTTACTTGGTCTGCTTCGGGCATCCATACTCTTATGACCCATGAATCTTCATTTTGATGTGGACCTAAAATATTTAAAGGATTATCATTGCAACAATTTTCAAGGTTGAAGGCTTCTGATTTAATCCAGTCTATTTGTAATGTGTTTGTCATGACTGGTGGTTCTTAAGGGTTAAGCTTATCAAACTTTCTAGTATTTTTATGAGAATTATTTAAAAAATGGATTGATTTTCATAATTGATTTTTTTAGATTAAAATTTAAAGTTGTTATCTTGTGTTCAATACTCGAGTTTCCGCATCTAATTTTATTATGACCAGGATTTACTCCTATAGCTGGCCATGCAGATGCTGATAGAGATAATCGCAATTTACTCCCCTTAGTGATAGAAATATTTGTTGGATGTAAATTTACTACATAATCCTTTTCAATATCCTTTGAGGTTTTTCTTATCCTTAAGAATCCAGTAGTAAATTGATTTATCGTTTCATCTTCTTCACTAATTAGTGATAATGCCACACAAATATCAAAACTTTCTTGATCGCTTGCAACAGCAGTATGTAAGGTAGGAATGCCTGATAAATGTATATTTTCTTTTAGATAATGTGTTTGAAAAACTGCTAAATCTAATCTTTTATCTATTTTACTTCTGTCAAATAAGCCTGGATTTTGTCCAAGATGTCCTCCATCTGATTGCACTGGACGCCAAGGATCGTGCACTATTGTGACAAATCCAGAACTCTTTGAATTAATTGATAAGCTACCATCGATTGTTTCAAAATTAGCATTACCATCACTTTCTAATCCAAACTCATAGTTTAATGGAAGCTTTTCAATACTATCCCATCTTTTGAGTGAAATGTTCCATATAATCTTATTTTTTGTTGATATTTTTTTTATGGGGTCATTATCTTTTAAATGTTTTTCAAAGAAATTTAAAAGAGTAGTTTGTGAACCTTTCCACCAATTGAGATGTGATGAATTACTAATTATAATTTCAGGATCTCCGCCAATATCTTTTGATCTTTTATAAAGATCTAAAGCACCTCTCAAGTGAGGATCCCAAATTCCTCCGATAATAAGCATTGGTTTCTTTAACCAAGAATCAACAAACTTAATTTTTTCAAAAACTTTCTCATTATCAAGATTATTCATCCATTTAATAATAAAATTGTCTGGATCAAATTTCTTTATTAATTCCAAACCATTGGATAAATGTGTCTGATTATCTATCGCTGATTTTATTGCTATCCATCCCTCTTTATTTTTAGAGCGTTTCATTTTTAGTGCTGCAATTTGCAAACCCCAAGTAATATTATTATTCCACCAGAAAGCACCACCGTCAGAACACCAATGATCTTTAATATCCAAACCAGTCATCGCAGGAGATAAACAATCAGGAGGTTTTGTTAGATCTTCACCTGTTAGTTGGGTTAAGCCCTGGTAAGAAAATCCATATAGACCTAATTTGCCATTACATTCTTTTAATGATCTTACCCATGCATGGGTCTCAGAGGTATCATTCGCTTCTTGGTAAAAACCTTTAAAGGTGCCTTCTGAATCTCCCTGACCTCTAACGTCTTGAATTACAACCATGTATCCTTTGGATGCCCACCAGGTTGGGTGTGCGTATGTAATAGTTGAAGCTATTTCTCGTCCATATGGTTGTCTCATCAATAGAGCTGGCCATTGTCCCTTTTTATCGGGAGTCCAAATTCTTGAAATCAGCTTAACTCCATCAGATAATTTCAAATGAGCATCAAAATATTTAACCGAATTCATCTATTTAAATAACATTTGGGCAATGTAAACCAATTACATAAATAGATAGGATTTCTGCGTTAACTGGACTTAGATTATTTTTCTGTAAAACATAATTTACTGCTTCATCTGAACTAGCTGAGATTCCTCTTTTATTTAGTTCCTTAAATTTATTACAGATTTCAATAGCATTTTTTGGATTTTTTTTAACACTTTCCAAAAGATTGGATTGAGCATGAATAAAATTCATACCAAGAAATAAAAAAAATGAGAAATAAAGCGAATTCTTTATCATATCCTCAGTATTTTAATTATAATTCTACAATATAAAATTTCTTTTACAAAAAATTTAAATAAGATCTTTTGATCTGTTAATCCAGCCTTTTAATAATTTTTGATTTATTTCTAACTTTGTTCTAACTCCTATTTTTCTTTCGAGACTACCTATTTTTTGTTTTAAAGAATAAGGATTAAATGTTGATAATGTTTTTAAAGATCCAATACCTGCATGCAAAAGTAAATAAGCTTGATGGGGTGTTAAATCTAATTGGATTATAAATATTGCAATCGCTCTTATCTTTTTAAATCTACTTTCAGTACATAAAGATTTCTGCTGGAGAAACTGACTTATTTGAATGTCAGTTAATTTATGAATGCTTTCCCAAGTATTTAAATTTTTATTTTTTAAAAACTCTTTCTCATGTCTAAAATTTAAAGGAAGAATATCTAAATCTCTAATCTTATTCATTCGTTTTTGATTGCATTTGAAAACTCTTTTCAACTTCTCCAAGAATAATAGGTTTACTAATATCTTGAGAAACCCTCTCTAAACTTCTTATTTTTATTTTTACTGTCTGCCCAGATCTACTTCCTTTTTTGAGATTTAATGATAATTGCTCTAATGTTGGTTTAATTGAAATCTGCTGGAAGTCTTTATTTGCTTTTGCTATTATTAAATTTGTACCATTGTCATAAACTATTGGAGCATAAACAGCTCCATCAACCTTGACGTTTTCGATATAGCTTTGAAGAAATGCCCAACTAAATAATGATAATAAAAAGGAAAAAATTGTTGCTCCTGTTAAACGAAATTTAATTTTAAAATCAAAAAAATATGCTATGAGAGTACTAAAGAAAAGTGTAATCCCTATCACACCAAATATCTTAGGAGTAGATTTTAATAGTTCAAAAAAAGACATTGACTAGCCTTAATCGTTTAAATTTCTTATATTTTGATAGCCTACTCTATTTTAGGATTCTATTTTGAAAAAGAATGAATCTTCTAGAATAAATAAAAAATTATTTACTGTTTCAGCTGTATTTGCTGTAGGTTTTGTTTTTTTGAATGGATTAGAAAAAATATCAGAAAATTTTTATAATTCGAAAAAAAATAACTTAGAAGAAAAATTAGGCCTTAATATAAATAAAAAAGTTGAGTTAGGAAATTTTGCTGGTTTAAGTTTTTTAGGATTTTCGCTTGATAATTCGCAAATTATTGGAAATGTAATAGATGGATCAAGGATTGAAGCAAATAATATAATTGTTAGACTTATGCCTTTAAGATCTCTTTTAGGCAGGAAATGGATTTTTAATATAGATGCTCGTAAGCTGGATATAAATCTGCAGAAAGACTTTAATAAAATAGGAAAAAGAAATTTTGATAAAAAAGGAGTATCTCAGAAAAAATTTAATTATGAGTTTTATTTCAATCTAAGAAATAAATCTAATATAAAAATTTATGATCTTGGGATTGTTTCAAAAATAAAGGGGAATGTAGTTTATAGGTCCCATGAGAATCAATTGATTGGATCAATTAGTACTTATTTGAAAAATCAAGGTATTCTAAATTTTGAAATTAATAAGAAATTTAATGATGAATTTTTAAAGTTCAAAATAATCTCAAAAGGTGTAAATTTAAATAATCTTAGATATAGTATTTTTGATACTTCCATTAATGTTAATAATAGTTTTTTAAAATCAAACCTTTCATTTTATAATTCCGCAGATAAAAAGTATTGTAAGGGTAAATTATCTTTATATAATGTAGATTTATCTTCAAATAATCTTAAGCAAAATATTAAGTCACCTTTTTTTGGTCTAAATTGTAGAGATAATATATTATTTACAGATATTGATGAATTAAATTACGGTACTTTAGTTTCAAATATAAAATTAAATATACCTTTAGAAAATAATATTAATAATATAAAGATTGACGGTAAATTAGGTTATATAAATAGTAGTAATCCTGAAATAAAATTTTTAGGAAATATTCCTTATCAGTTTAAGAAAAGTAGAATAATATTTGGGAATTTAGATACCAGTTTTGATTTAAGTAGGACTCAGTTATCTAATTTAAATATATTCAGAAGTAATGGCATAAGAGGCTATATTACAGCAAAAGGGAAAATAACTGGTCAATTAAATGATCTAAAAACTGCAATTAATTTTAATATAGATTATCCAAATTATAAGGGTATAAGATTTAGGGAAATATGGGAGGGGAAAATAACAAATCAAAGTAAAGGTTACTTATTAAAAATGAATAATAAATATTCTCCTATACCTTCATTTTTATCAATAAAAGTAGATTCAAATTTAAAATTAGAAAATCTAGAATTTAGTAGATTATTTGATTCTAATGAAGGTAATTTTAATATAATTAGAAAAAATAATACTTATAAATGGAAAGCAAATAATTTCCCTCTTAATGAGCTAGAATTATCTTTGCAAAATAGTGATTTTGATAGAGTAGATGGAACCATAAATGGAACAGGTTTAATAGATACTAAAAAATCAACTTCAAATGGTAGGTTTTCTCTAAGCTTAGGTAAATATAAAAATATTAAACTTGCTAATTCATTATTTGATTTTTCATTTAAAGGAAATAGTTTAAGAATTAATTCATCATTATTTCCTATCGATGGAGGAATGATTGACTTGATATATAAATCAAAAAGTAAACAATTTGTTTCTGTTGATTTTATAAATATAAGTGCAGATTGGACAGCATTAACTTTACTAGATATATCTAATCTCAATAAAAATAAAATAAAATCTGATGGCGCTTCAAAGGATCTCAAATTAATAGAGATTTCAAATATTCAAAAAACAATAGATGAACAACTTAGTTTCTTAAAAAATTCTATTACTTCTAAAGTGATTTCAATTAATGAAAAAAGAATTGATAAATTTCTTGAGAAGTTTGAGGGGCGTTATAATTCATCAATAGATATTTATGGAAATAGTGTTTCTAATTATAAAATTAAAAGTAATTTAAATGGATATTTAAGAGAAAAAAATAACCCAAATAATTCTGCAAAAAAAAGCTTTTCAATGGATCTAAATGGTGGCCTATTTCGTAATAATGGACTTTTAAAAATTTCTAATCTCCCTTTAAATCTTGCAAATTTATTTTTCATAAAACCTAAAGATTTTAAGGGGGATCTAGATATCAATCTTGTATATAATCTTACAGAGCAGAATTTTTTTAGCGTTATCTCTTCTAATAAAACTTCGATAAATGATTTTAGTATTACGCTTGATAAAACTTTTATAAGTTATAAAGATTCACTCTTTAATGTTGATATGTCTTTGTGGCTTGATAAGTCTTCTGAATCAATAAGTCTTATAGGAAATATTCCTATTAATAAAGAAAACGAGATAGATCTGAAATTAAAAGGTAATCAAAGATTTCTTGAATTAATTGGTAATTTATCTAATGAAAATTTTATTTTTAAAAATGGCGATGCCAACCTCAGGATGCTAATCAAAGGGGAAATATCAAAACCAATAGCAAATGGATTTTTATTTATCAAGAATGGAGAAGTAGACATTTTAAATAATAATTTAAATAATATTGATGCAACTTTAATTTTTGATTTTGATCAAGTAGAAATTAAGAACTTTAATGCTTCAACTAATGAAATAGGTAAAATTTCTTTAGTTGGTTCTTTACCTTTTTATAAGAAATTAGATGATAGTGAGAAATCTATAAATTTTATTTCTGAAAGATTTCAATTGGTTGGCAATAATATTGATTTTGAATTTGACTCAAATATATTTGTTAAAGGATCACTTTATCGTCCATTTATTTCTGGTAATTTAGGTTTAAAAAATGGTTATATTAATTTCAAAACTGTTAATGGAAATAATAGTACTAGCACAAAGTTAAATAATAAAAATATTCAGAATAAGTCGTGGCCTGAACTTTATTGGTCTAGAGTTGAAGAAATTGAAATTATATCTAATGAATCAATATTAAATAGAAATCTTTTTGAAGAAAATTTGCCACAATTTTTTGGAAATATTACTTTTGATAATTTATATATAGAACTTGGTCAAGATTTTAGGATTGAGTATGGAACTATTTTGAAAGCTTATCTAGATACAAGAGTTGATGTTAACTTAAATGGGAATATAAAAAATAATTTAAATGCTCGCGGATTAGTTGATATAGAAAAAGGGAGAGCGAACCTTTATACAACTCCATTTAAGTTAGATAAAAATCAAGATAATTATATTCTTTTTGCATCTAGAAATGGAATAACTCCTTATTTAGATTTTTCTTTAAAAAGTAAAGTTCCTGATACTATTATTCCAATTAGTCAAAATAATAGGGATATTAATATTTCGGATAATTTCAATGTACTCGACAATGCTAATAGTTTTAATGCTTTTGGAATTGGTAATACAAGATTTATTAAAATAGAAGCCTCATATAAGGGGTTTTTAGATCAATTATCATTCGAAGATGAGAATCAGATGATTAAATTAAGGAGCACACCAAGTTATACAAGATCACAAATTATTGGACTAATAGGGGGGAATTCTGCCAATTTAATTAATAGGGCATTCATCTCTCAATTAAACGGAGCAGATGGAATTACTGAAAAATTACAATTATCTTTATACCCAGCTTTAATAGTTAGTTCTGAATCAGCAAATAATATTTTTTCAAGCGAAAACTTGGAAATAAATGAGAAACAAGATAATTCTGAAAATCAAGGAACCTCATCACAAGCTTGGATAGCTGAGATAGGTCTTGATATTACTGATAGTTTGAATTTTTCAATGCAAACAACTCCCGATAGAGATGATATCCCACCTTTATGGATTTTAACTTTACAAGCAAATGAATATCTAGAGATACTTGGGTCTTATGACTCAAATGGTGATTGGAAGAGTCAAGTTCAATTATTCTTTAGGTATTAATTGAAAATGTTTAAAGAATTCTTATTTTCAATTAATATTAGACATTAGTAGTACAAGATTTTTATGAAAGATAAGATTGAAATTTCTATGCCTGATATAGAACTTAAAGAAAAAGCTTTAAAAGTTAGAAAAGCAGCAATGAAAATTTGCCATAGCTCAAATGAGAAAAGGAGAGATACTCTTAATAAAATGGCTGATTCTTTGCTTCATTATTCTGAGAGAATATTGGAGGCTAACGAACATGATTTTAATGCTGCTAAAAAGAAAGGAATTTCTCAGGCTTTATTATCAAGATTGAAATTATCAAAAGAAAAACTTCTTCATGGGATTGATGGTGTAAGAAAAGTAAGAGATCTTCCAGATCCTGTTGGGCAGGTGCAAATTAATAAAAAGCTTGCATCTGGCTTGATCCTTCAAAGAAAGACTGTTCCAATTGGGGTTATTGGAGTGATATTTGAATCTAGACCAGATGCCTTTATACAAATCAGTTCATTAGCTTTAAGATCAGGTAATGCTGCGATACTTAAAGGGGGAAGTGAAGCGAACCAAACCAATGAAGCAATATATAATGCATTGCAAGATGGTCTTAATAAATCATATTTTGATGAAAATTCTCTTTGTTTATTAACTAGTAGAAAAGATAGTATGTCTATGTTGCAATTAGATAAAGATATAAGTTTGATAATTCCTAGAGGAAGTAATGAACTTGTGAAGTTCATTCAATCAAATACAAGGATTCCAGTTTTAGGACATGCGGATGGTATCTGCCATCTTTATATTGACAATGAAAGTAATATTAATTTGGGAATAAAAGTCGCTTTAGATAGTAAGACTCAATATCCTGCAGCTTGTAATGCGATAGAAACTTTATTAATTCATAAAGATATAGCGAAGGAGTTTTTATCGAAAGCAATACCAATATTTGACTCAAAAAAGATCGAATTAAGAGGGGATGCAAAGTCTGTATCTTTAGGTGTTAAATTATCTGCAGATTCTCAGGATTGGGGGACAGAATATCTTGATTTGATTTTATCAATAAAGATTGTTGATGATTTGAATGATGCAATTGATCACATACAAACATTTGGATCTAAACATACTGATGGAATTATCACAGAAAATAATAATAATGCATCTTTATTTATGAATGCTGTTGATAGTGCTGGGGTCTTTCATAATTGTTCTACAAGATTTGCTGATGGATTTCGATATGGCTTTGGAGCTGAAGTCGGAATCAGCACTCAGTCATTGCCACCAAGGGGACCAGTTGGTTTAGAGGGTTTAGTTACATATAAATATTTTTTAACCGGTGAAGGACATATTGTTGAGGATTTTTCTTCAGGCAAGGAGAAATTTATTCATAAAGATTTATGAAGAAAAACTTTTTAAAAATAGAAAAAATTGAATTATGGGCCAGAGTTGGAGTATTAGATCATGAAAGAAAATTAGGTCAATTATTTAACTTAGATATTCTTTTATGGTCAGACTTTGATGAATGTAGTGAGAATGATGATATAAAATCAACTTTAGATTATTCCTTAATAATTCAAAAAGTAAAATCTCATTCAAAAATTTTTTCTTGTTTTACCATTGAGAAATACTCTGAGGAAATTATAAAGATAATTCAAATTGGATTTAATCCAGATCGTATCAAAATTATCTTAACTAAGTGTAGGCCACCTATTGATGGGTTTAACGGTAAAGTATCTATCGTGAAATACTTCGAAAAGTAATTAATATGAAATCAAAAAATAGGCCAATTGTTCTGGTACATGGATTATGGAATACTTCAGACATCTTTAAATCCTTGACTAAAAAATTAGATCAATACTCAATTGATTATTTTGCCCCTACGCTTCAGCATGACTTTGGAAAGGTTTCAATTGCTGACTTAACAAAATTTTTAAATCAATTAATAATTAATAAGTATGGTTTAGATAAGGAAATTGATTTATTGGGATTTTCAATGGGTGGAATTATTGGAAGTTACTGGTTAAAATATTATGAGGGAAATAAAAGAATAAATACATTTATAAGCGTAGGATCTCCTCATATGGGGACATTGACTGCTCAAATAGTGCCAAGATTTGCTTTAAAGGGAATCTCGGAAATGAAAATTAATAGTAAATTATTAAAAGATCTTTATGCTTCAAATGATTTTCTGGAAAATGTAGATTGTGTAAGTTTTTTTACAAATTGGGATTTAATGGTTTTCCCTGGATGGAAAGCTTATTTGCCTAAAGGTGATAAATACTCCCTAAATATTTTTAAGCATAAAAACTTGATGAAAAACGAATACGCAATAAATGAGATTGTTAAAAAGATAATAAAGTAGTTTATAAACCCAAGTGTCTTATTAAGGGGTCTGTTTTTGGTTCGCGACCTCTAAATGATTTAAAGATTTCTAATGGAGGTAAACTTCCGCCTAAACTTAAGATGGTATCCTTAAATTTTTTTCCAATATCTTTTATCTTTTGTTCATTTTCCAAACCGGCTTCTTCAAACATAGAGAATGCATCAGCACTTAAAACTTCTGCCCACTTGTAGGAATAGTATCCTGCCGAATATCCTCCTGCAAAAATGTGACTAAAGCAGCAAAGAAACTTATCCTCATTAATTGGAGGTATTATCGTTGTATTTTTTGCAATATCTCTTCTAATCTCATCAGAATTAAATTCTTGATAAGAAGATAGATTACTGTGCAACCTTAAATCAGTTATTGCGAAATGAAGCTGCCTTAAAGTGCCCATACCACAATTGAAGGTTCTATTAGCACAAAGTTTCTCATAATCTTTTTCATGTAATTTCTCACCAGTTTCATAGTGCTTAGCAATATTTAGCAGAGTTTTCTTATCAAAACACCAATTTTCCATAAATTGGCTAGGAAGTTCAACTGCATCCCATTCAACATTGTTTATGCCCGCAGCTTGAGGTAAATCTACAGTTGTGAGCATATGTTGGAGGCCGTGACCAAATTCATGAAATAACGTCTGTACCTCTTCGAAACTCATCAAGCTTGGCTTATTCTTTGATGGTGGCGTTTGATTACATACTAGATAGGCTACTGGGATTATATTATTCCCCTTTGAGTCAAAATTCTTATTTAAACATTCATCCATCCAAGCTCCTCCTCTTTTCGACTCCGGCCGTGAAAATGGATCTAAATAAAATGAGGCAATTTTATTATTGGAATTATTATAAATATTAAAGAAAAGAACATCTTCATTCCAAACAGGTGCTTCTCCATTAGCTTCAATAACTTTAATATCAAAGAGCTTCTCACAGAGTCTAAATAGACCTTTCAATACATCTTCTAGTGGAAACCATGGTCTTAAAGCTTCTTGATCTAAATTAAGTTTTTCCTTCCTTAAAAGTTCAGACCAATAGCTTATATCCCAAGGCTGTAGCTGATTTTCAGTATTAAATCCATTTTTATGTGCGAAGTTATTCAAATTTTTTAATTCTAACTCAGCTGCCTTGAAAGATGGCTCTCTTAATTCCTCTAAAAGCTTTTCAACGTTATCTGTTTTACTAGCCATTTTGGTTGACAAACTTAATTCAGCCCAACTCTCATATCCAAGTAGTTTTGATTGTTTAGTTCTTAGAGTTAAAATCTCTTCAATAATTTGACAATTATTTTCATTGCCATTAGAAGCTCTACTTACAAAAGCTTTATAAAGTTGTTCTCTTAAAGATCTATCTTCTGAGTAACTCATAAAAGCTGTATATGTTGGAATATCCAAGCTCAATTTCCAAGGACCATTCTGTGAATCAACGTTGCCTTCTTTTTTTAAATGTTTCTGGGCAGATAAAGCCATCAATTCAAGAACTCTTTCTGGTAAACCTTTTATTTGAGATTTATTCTCTAAAATTAAGAACCATTTATTTGTCGCATCAAGGACATTATTACTAAATTTTGTTGATAAATCCCCTAATCTCTCTGAAATATCATTGTAATCTTTTTGATCAGATTCATTTAAAGAAATGCCACTATGTTCCATATCAATAATTTCTTTATCTAAAATTCTATTCCTAGTCACATCCAGACTATTGCTTTCTCTCAGTATTTTTAAAGCTTTATAGATTATTTTACTTTGGCCAAATTTATTTCCAAGATTTATTACATTTGGAAGTAATTTTGCGTAAACGTTTCTTAATTGTTCAGAGTTCTTAACTGAATTTAAATGACTAATAACTCCCCAACTCCACCTAAGTTCTTCATTAATCTTGTTAAGTGGGTTCATTACATTGTCCCAATCCAAATTTTTATCAATTATTAATGAGGAGAATTCAGTTTCAATATTGTTAAAATCTAAATTTAATTTCTCAAGTAAAACTGGAAATTCTTTTTCAATTCTTTCAGGAGTAAATTGGTTAAATTTAGGTAATCCTTCGCATTTAAAGAGGACTTTATCAACAACGTCAGCAGTCATATTATTCAATTAAAGGTTGAAATTATTCCAACTAATTTAGCTAAGGTTAGCTGCTGACTGAGAGCATTGGTTGAAGATTCGTATAAATTAATTGCAACTTTTGGCCAAAAGCCTATAAGAAGAGTTGGTAATAATAAGCTTAAACCTATTGTGAGTTCTCTACCATTCATCTCTGTTACTGTTGCAAGCGCAGGTATCCTTGGTCCAAAAAATACTCTTCGACACATAGAAAGTAGATATATAGGGGTTAGTACAAGTCCTATCGCTGCTATAAGAATGGTTATGGATCTAAATAAGGAAGTAAATCCTTCTTGGCTTGTGATACCTAGAAATACCGTTATTTCACTAATAAATCCGCTCATCCCTGGTAAAGCAAGTGAGGCTAAAGAACTTGCTAAAAAGAATGCAAACGTAATAGGTAAAACTTTTGCTAAACCACCCATGTTAGGAATTGAGAGAGTATTTGTTCTCTCATAAAAGGAACCTGTAACAAAAAACATTGCTGCAGCAATCAAACCATGACTAATCATTTGCAGCATAGCTCCACTAATGCCTAGAGCATCAACTGCCCCTATCCCAAGTAAAACAAATCCCATATGGCTAACAGAGCTACATGCAATTCTTCTTTTAACATTATCTTGAGCAAATGCATTTAAGGCGCCATAAATAATATTTATAATCCCTAATATTATTAATGCTGGAGCAAGTTGAAGATGGACTTCTGGCAAAATTTGCACATTAAATCTTAATAATGCATAACCACCCATCTTAAGTAATACTCCAGCTAACAACATCGAAACAGGAGCATTGGCTTCACCATGTGCATCCGGTAACCATGTATGTAATGGAAATATTGGTAGCTTTACTCCAAAACCTATTAAAAAACCAAAATAGGATAATAAAGCAAGATTACCAGTGACTTTCTTACTTGTTATTTCACTTATATTTAAAGTAAATGTATCTCCACTCAAAGAAAGAGCAAGACCGCTTATGAGTATTAAAAGTGAAGCAAGAGCTGTATAAAGAATAAATTTTGTAGCTGCATATAATCTTTTTTTACCACCCCAAATAGCTATTAACAGATAAACAGGAACTAACTCTAATTCCCAAGCTAGGAAGAATAATAAAAAATCTTGAGAAAGAAAAACCATCCCTTGCGCTGATGCTTGGATGAGAAGAAGACCAAAATATAAATTTGATTTCTTCTTAACTTTCCAACTTGCAGCTGCTGATAAAAAAGTTATTAATCCACTTAACACCATCAATGGCGCTGATAAACCATCAACTCCTAATGACCACTCTAATCCTATGGAAGGTAGCCAAGTAACTCTCTCTACTAATTGAAGGGAGCTATTGGTAGGATCATATTTCTTGAATAAAACTGCAACAATAAGTAAAAAATCTACGAATAAAAATGCTAATGATATATTTCTAGGCTTTGAATTATCTTCTCCTTCTTTTGATTCTAAAAATGGCAAGATAAGAGCGCCAACTAAAGGCAGTATTACAATCGCAGATAGCCATGGGAAAGAATTTAAATTCATTTTGTAATGAATAATTTAGTTATTCTACTAAAAGATGTATACAGGTTGAGACTATAACACTTTATTGTTCTAAGTAAAACTACTTAGAAAAAGATGAATTGTAATTACTCCCTGATGTTTGAATATTTAAAAAGGGGGCCCTACTGGCTACTCCAGCTTTTTCCCACGCTTTCACCATCGCCTGACTTATAACTTTTCCGTATTCATTTTTGCATAAAGCTAAAATGCTTGGACCCGCACCACTTATCGCACAACCAAGAGCACCAGCTTCTAGAGCGGCCTCTTTTACCTCCAGTCCCCCTTTAATGAGTTTCCATCGATAAGGCTCATGTAATTTATCAAACATGCCTTCTTTAATTAATTCAGAATTCCCTGTCTTTAATCCATTAAGTAACAATGTTAAAGCTCCCATATTTGTAACTGCATCAGAGATTGGAACATTCTTAGGCATAACTCTTCTTGCTTCACTGGTGCTTAATCTTATGGCAGGAATAGCTACTACTGCTTTGATTGAATTATGCCATTCACATCTCACAATTCTCCATCTATCAGAGGAAGATCTAGCAGTCAGACAGAGTCCTCCCAATAGCGATGGCACTACATTATCTGGATGACCCTCTATATCGATAGCTAATTCTAAAAGCTTTTCCTTTGATAAAGGAGAATCCATTATTGCATTTGCTCCTATTAGACCGGCTACAATTGCAGTAGCGCTGCTACCTAATCCCCTGGCTGGAGGTACTGCAAGCTTTACTCTTGCTTCCAAAGCAAAAGGCGAAACATTTGCGCTATCCCATACTTTTTGAGCAGCTCTAAATACCAAGTTCTCTGGACCACCTCTGAGGTGATTACCATCAGTACTTTCCATAATTAAATCAAATCTATCTCCCCCTCCCTCAATTCTTGTGAATACAAATTCATTTTTCAGATCAAGCGCAGCTCCTAAACAATCAAAACCAGGACCCAAATTAGCAGTAGTTGATGGGACTGATACGTTAACTTTTTTACCTACTTCTGGAATAGTCATTGTCAAAAATCTATTTTTATTGAATATTTAATAGTGATTTCGCTCTGCATGCAGCGCTATGTAATCCAAACTCCTCATCTAATATAATTCTTATAGGTATTGTTTTTACAATATCTTTTAATCTACCTTTATTTGAAAATTGTTTCAAAAAAGAATCTGAAATAAATTTCTTGAAATGTTTTGGGGCAGTACCTCCTGAAATCCATAAGCCTCCAAAACAGAGTTCATGTATTGTTAAATCTCCAATAAATGAAGAATAAGCATTAAACCATAATGTTTCTATTTCTGCCATTAAAGAATCGCCTGCATTCGCTAGTTGACAGATTTTTCCTGCTAAACTTTTTTCAACAATTTTTGAATCTTTTGCTTCCTCTAAATACTTGTTAAATGGATGATCTCTAATATCTTCCTTAGAGAATTTCCATTTTGCGATGTTCGATAAACCCTCGCCACTAATAATTCTTTCATAAGAGACTCTCTCAATATTTAAGTAACTCTTTACCCATTGCTTTAGTTCCCACTCATCATGAGTTTTAGGAGCAAATTCAATATGGCCTCCCTCGCTAGGTAATACTAAAATTTTTGTTTTTGAAATGATACCTCTAGAAATTCCCAATCCAGTTCCTGCTCCAACAATAGTGTGGTAACCCTCAAACTTATTATTCTTATTTGTATCCTTTTGAAGTGTTTTAAATTGATTACTTTTTAAAAATGGTATCCCATAAATTAAAACTGCAAAATCATTGATTAATTCAACTTTTTCAAAGTGAAATTCATTTTTTAATTTTAATTCGCTTATCTCCCAATTTAAATTAGTAATTTTTGCACTATTTTTTTCTATAGGCCCCGCTATGCCAAAACAAGCTATCTTTGGAAAATATTTATTTTTACATTTATTTTTAAGAAAATCTTTAGTTATTGAATATATTGATTCCCACTCTGCAGATAAATATCTTTCTTTTGTAATTAATTTTGGAGGAGAATCTTTATTAACCTCTTCGTAAATAGCTATGAGTACTTTGGTTCCTCCTAAATCGCAAGCAAGAAAATTCATTTGTTAAAACTTATTCAATTCTTCCTTTCTTTTCAATCAAATCATCCATCAATTTATATAGATTCATCAAATTGAAAATCCCCAGATTTGTACCATCCAGGGCTCTTAAAGAAACCGAATCAATTTCTTGCTCTTTGTCGCCAATAACAGCAATTAATGGAATTCTACTAATTGTAGCCTCTCTAATCTTGTAGCCTATCTTTTCATTTCTAATATCAACTTTTGATCGATATCCCTTTAAATTTAATAAATGATTAAATTCCTGACATTTATCGTTATTTCTATCAGTAATACTTAATAAAATAATTTGATAAGGAGCTAGCCATAAAGGAAATTTGGCTTCATATTGTTCAATTAAGATTCCAATAAATCTCTCAAAAGATCCTAAAATTGCTCTATGTAACATTACAGGATTTCTCTTCTCATTGTTGATATCTACAAAAGTTGCATCAAGTCTTATAGGCATGGAGAAGTCAACTTGAATAGTTCCACATTGCCATACTCTATTAAGACAATCTTTTAGTGAGAATTCAATTTTTGGTCCATAAAAAGCTCCTTCCCCAGGCTGCAGTTCCCATTCGAGATTCTTATTATTTAAAGCCATCTTAAGGGCCTCCTCTGATTTATCCCAAATCTCCTCGCTACCAACTCTCTTTTCAGGACGCGTTGATAATTTGATAATTATTTCATCAAAACCAAAAGTTCTATAAACTTCGAAAACGAGATCAATGAAATTAGATACCTCCTCTTGCATTTGTTCTTCTGTACAGAAAATATGAGCATCATCCTGAGTGAAATTTCTGACTCTCATCAAACCATGTAAGGCACCAGAAGGTTCATTTCTATGACAGGAGCCGAATTCAGCTAGACGAATAGGTAAATCTTTATAACTTTTTAATCCTTGATTAAATACTTGGATATGGCACGGACAGTTCATCGGCTTAATGGCATATGTTCTATTCTCAGATGCGGTTGTAAACATATCTTCTCTAAATTTTTCCCAATGACCTGATTTTTCCCAAAGGGATTTATCAACTGCTTGTGGAGTTTTTATTTCTAGATAGTTATTTTTTTTAAGTATTTCTCGTATGTACTTCTCCAAAACTTGGTATATTATCCATCCATTGGGATGCCAAAAAATCATACCTGGAGATTCTTCTTGTATGTGAAAAAGTGAATGTTTTTTTCCCAGCTTTCTATGATCTCTTTTTTCCGCTTCTTCTATTCTTGTTAAATAATCTTTGAGTTCTTTCTCTTTAGCCCATGCAGTACCATATATTCTTTGTAATGATTCATTCTCACTATTCCCCCTCCAATATGAACCCGATAATTTAAGTAACTTAAAGTGTCTCAGATGTCTTGTATTTGGCACATGAGGACCTCTGCACATATCAATATACTCTTCGTGCTTATAGAGATTAATCAGGCCTTTATCATCAATTTCTTCAATTATTCTTAATTTAAAAGTCTCATCTCTTTCTTCAAAAGTTTTAATAGCTTCTTTCTTTGAAACTTGTAGAATTTCCACATCATAATTTGTTTTTATTAATTTTTTTATTCTGTCTTCTATTTTTATTAAATCATCAGGAGTAAAACTATATTCTGAAGAAATATCGTAATAAAAGCCATCTTCAATAACAGGTCCGATAGCCATTTTTATATTTGGGTAAATTTGTTTAACTGCATGACCTATGAGATGTGCAAATGAATGTCTAATAATCTCAATGCCTTCTTTATCTTTTGATGTAATTATTACAACTTTGGAATCATTTTTGATGGGTAGTGTTGCATCAAGCAGAATACCATTTACTTTTCCCGCAATTGTTGCTTTAGCTAATCCTGCTCCAATACTTTGGGCAATTTCTAGAATTGTTACCGAATGATCAAAAACCTTTTGGGTTCCATCAGGCAGCGTGATTACTGGCATGAATTATTTCCCCATTTCAAAGAATCCAAGTTTTGATTTAACTCTCTTAAGAGTTTTATTTGCTAATTCTTCTGCCTTTTCTTTACCTTCTAGAAGAATATTATTCAGTTGATGTGGATCGTTAATTAAAACTTTATATTTTTCTTGAATAGGTTCTAAAGATTCTATAAGTTGTTCAGTGATCAACTTTTTAAAGGTACCCCATCCAGTCTCAGAAAAATCATTTTCACATTGAGAAATTTCCTTCCCTGATAATATTGAATAAATCATAAGTAGATTTCTGGATTCGGCTCTTTCCGGATTATTAAATTCTATCCCAACAAAACTATCGCTTTTTGCTCTTTTTATTTTTTTTGAGATTATTTCAGGAGTATCTAACAAATTAATTCTACTACCTTCATTAGGATCACTTTTACTCATCTTTTTAGAACCATCGATTAAACTCATGATTTTTGATCCATTTTTCATAATAATTGGTTGGGGAATTTTCAAAATATCTTTTTCTTTACTAAATTTGGCATTAATTCTTTGTTGTGCAATATCTCTGGCTAGTTCAAGATGTTGTTTTTGATCTTCTCCTACTGGGACAAAGTCGGCATCGTATAAAAGAATATCTGCAGCCATTAGAATTGGATAGTCAAATAATCCAATAGATACATTAGTACCTTGTTGAATAGATTTTTCTTTAAATTGAATCATCCTTTCCATCCAATTAATTGGAGTCATGCAATTTAAAATCCAGCAAAGTTCTGAATGAGCAGGTATCTGGCTTTGTACAAAAATAGAGCATATATTAGGATCTATGCCACAAGCAACATATAAGGCAGCAGTAGAGAGAGTATTTTGGGTTAGTTCCTTAGGATTATATTCAGCAGTAATTGCATGCAAATCAACAACGCATAGGAATGTCTCATATTGTTCTTGAAGTGTTACCCAATTTCTAATAGCCCCTAACCAATTTCCAAGATGCAGGTCACCAGTTGGTTGAACTCCAGAAAGAATTCTTTTTTTATTTTTCATCTAAATTTTCAATATTATCTTTATTTTCTACTATTTGGGGTTTTTTTTCTGGCCTTGCAAAAGGATTAGCAGCGGCTATTGAAGATGTTTCTTTCTTTTCAAAGTTAGTCTCTTTTTGGAAAGAATTTTTATTATTTTTTGCTATTTTTATGATCTCTTCCCTCATATTCTCATTTTTTATTAATTCGCTCAAAGTTCTTACAGAGAAACCTAGAACAGCAACAGTAGACTTAAGTTGAAATATTTCTTGTATAGTTTTTACTGATTTCATTTCATTATCACTTAATCTTATTCTAAAGCCACCTGTTTCTCTTTTCCCTCCATATCTATTCCTATAATTATTGTCATTATTTCTAAAGTTCCTTTGCCCCTGGCTATTTTCGTAATTTGAATTGGTCATTTACTTACTTTTTGAAATTTCATGAAATAATAATTTAGCATCAAAATATGCAAGAAGTCTTTAAATTTTTCTAATAATTTAGCCTTTCAAAAAAATTAAATAATTTAAACAAGCTTTTTTTCATTTTAAATATGCATTAAACTAATAAAAGATATGAAAAGTATTTTGATTAATATAAGTAAGACAAATTTATTAAAAAATTTTTTTAAATTTCCCAAAGCAAGTATTCTTTTTACTTTTTTAGTGTTTGGATTTAGTGAATGGATTATTAGTGACTTATTCAATTTCTCCGGTGGTAACGTAGGATTTATTCTTTTATGCTTTGGAGGTTATTTTTACTTTAAAACTGATAAACCTAAATTTAATGAGCCAAAAGATTTAAATGGCTGGGTCAAGATATGTAATGAGGATTTAGATTCTCTTAGTGAATTAGAAGAAAAAAATAATTTGGAGAAAAAAACAAATTTTAGAAAAAATTTGCTTTCAGAGATTCTTGAAAATCATGAGAAACAATTAATTACAGTCATTGGAGATGAATGCAATCTATTTTATGAAAGTTTAATTAAAAAATATTTTAAAGAAGGTACTTACTCATTGAACATAATACAAAATTTACCATCTATTTCTAATGAGGAGGAATTGAACAGTAAAATTTTTCAGAATGATATTGTGCTTTACCATTTAACTCCTCCTCTTTCTGCTAAAAGTCTTTTATGGCTAAATAAACTTCCCAAAGATATAAGGTTTTGGCTAATGACTTCATCACCTATTAATAATTTTGAAAAAGAACAAATAGAAGAATTGAAAAATGAAATTCCTTTACAATTTAAACAAAATATTTTTGAAATTGATTTAAAAAACATTTTTATTAGTAATCTTCCTTTGGCTTTTAGAATTAATTCTCTTACACCAAAGATTATGATAGAAGCTACTAAGAAGAGGCTTTTGAGAGAATTACATTCTAAATGGCAAGCAGAAATTGAGGTAATTAGAAGAATTAAGCTAAAAGAAATTCAGAAAAAAAATCAGATTATTGTAGCAGCCTCTGTTTTTGCATCTCCTGTCCCTTCTATAGATGTTTTATCAATGACTGTCTTAAATGCTTTAATGATTAATGAAATAAAGTCAATTTGGGGGTGCACATGGTCCCCCGAAATTTTAGAAAAGATTTCAAAAGAAATTCTTAAAACTGCTATAACTCTAGGAGTTGTTGAGTGGAGTGGTCAAACTCTGTTAGGGATCTCTAAGTTTCATGGTCCTAATTGGTTAGTTGCAGGCTCATTTCAGGCAGCAAGTGCTGCATATCTAACAAGAGTTGTCTCTAGATCTTTAGCTGATTTTATGGCAATTAATAAAGGCGTATCTGAATCTGACCTTGAAAATATAATTTCTAATAATGAAAAAATTGTAGAAAATGCATTCAAAAGTGAGAAAATTAATTGGCCATCATTTTTGGGTGACTTACAAAATTCTCTAAATTTAAAATTTTCTTAAACATTAATTTATGAAAAAAAATATTTTATTTATTTTATCTTGCTTATTATTATTGTTACCATTGACAGCTTGTAAAAAAAATAGTGAAATTAGTAATTTAAATATCAATCAAGGTAATAAATTAATTAAGCAAAATAATATTATTAATAAAGAAAAAAAGTTACTTTTGGTTAGCTTTACAATCCTTGAAGACATAGTAAGAAATATTGTTGGTAATGAATACAATGTGGAGTCAATTACTAAGCCTGGCATGGAGGTCCATGGTTATCAAGTTACTCCAAGTGATCTTGTTAGGGGTTCAAAAGCGATCATTTTTATACAAAACGGGTTTGGTTTTGAATTATGGGCAGAAAAATTTGTTACTAATTTAGATGTTGAGAGAATTACTATTGCAAATAATTTAGAACCAATATTTATTAATGAAGACATATACAAAGGTAAACCAAATCCTCATGCATGGATTTCGCCTAAAAGAGGAATTTTATATGTAAATATTTTATTAGAAGAGCTATCTAAATTAGATCCTGAGAACAAAGAAAAATTTAAAAAAAATGCTCAAAACTTTAAAAATAAGATAAAAAAAATAGATGAAGATTTTTCACTTTTTCTTAATACATTGCAGAAAAGTAAGAGGTATCTAGTAAGTTGTGAAGGGGCATTCTCATACCTAACAAATGACTATGATTTAAAGGAAGCATACCTATGGCCTGTAAATGCAGAAAGTCAAATTACTCCGAAAAGGATGGCGAGAGTGATTAATTTAGTTAAAGAGAAACAAATTCCAGCTGTATTCTGTGAAAGCACAGTAAGTTCAGAATCTCAAGAATCTGTTGCCAAAGAAACTGGAGCTTTTTTCGGTGGTAATTTATATGTCGATTCTTTATCTAAAAAAAATGGTCCTGCAGAAAGTTACTTGGAAATGCTTGAATATAATCTTAATACAATAAAAAATGGCTTTAATGCAAGTTTAAAAAATTAAAAAATGAAATCTATGGAATTTGAAAAATATAGAATTGAAGCTGAAAATATTTGCGTTGATTACAATGGCAAGGTTGCATTATACGATGCAACTTTAAGATTAAAAGCTGGACAAATATGCGGATTAGTAGGGATGAATGGAGCTGGTAAAACAACTTTCTTTAATGCTTTAACAGGATTCGTCAATCTTTCAAAAGGTAAAATCAGAATAAATGGAGAAACACTTAAAACTTCTCAAAAAGATCAAGCAGTTGCCTATGTTCCACAAAATGAAGGAATTGATGCTGACTTTCCTGTGAATGTTTGGGATATCGTTATGATGGGCAGATATGGTTCAATGAATATCTTTAGATCACCGAGAGAATCTGATATTCAAGCTGTTAAAAATGCGATTGAAAGAGTTGATCTTGTTGACTATTCATTTACTCCAATTGGTAATTTATCAGGAGGTCAGAGAAAAAGAACCTTCTTAGCTAGAGCGATCGCACAGAGAGCTTCAATACTACTATTGGATGAACCATTTGCAGGAGTTGATATTAGGACTGAAAAACTTATATCAGAATTATTTATCCAATTTAAAAAAGAAGGTAAAACAATTTTACTTTCAACTCATGATATGATTCACGTTCGAGAATTTTGTGATCTAGTTCTTTTAATAAATAAGACAGTTGTTGCCTATGGTGATACATCAGAAGTATTTACTCCCGAAAATATAACAAGTACATTTGGGGGAATGTCACCAGATTTTTTGTTTGGTCCAGAATCTTAATTTTCTAATAAATAAATGGATGGATCTTTTCTAACTATCGATATAAATTCATTTATTACTGAGCCCATTGCTCATGAGTTTATGAGAAAAGCCATTTTGATTAGCATTTTAATAACTTCTGTGTGTGGTTTGCTTTCAAGCTTTTTAACTTTAAAAGGGTGGGCCCTTATGGGAGATGCTGTATCTCATGCCGTAATGCCTGGAGTTGTTGTGGCTTATGCTTTAGGGGTTCCATTATCTATTGGAGCTTTTGTCTTTGGAGTTGGCTCTGTAGCTCTTATAGGTTTTATTAAACATAAATCAAGGATTAAAGAAGATACAGTAATAGGTTTAGTTTTTACAGGTTTCTTTGCTCTTGGGATTGTCTTAATATCCAAAATAACAAGTGAAATTGACTTAATGCATATTTTATATGGGACACCATTAGGGATACCATTATCAGATGTAAAACAGACTATTTTTATCTCTTTTTTAGTTGTATTGATTTTATCAATATTTAGAAAAGATTTAATGCTATATTGTTTCGATCCTAGGCATGCAAAGACTATAGGAATAAATGTTTCATTTTTACATTATCTGTTGCTGACATGCTTGTCTTTAGCAGCAGTTGTAGGATTACAAGCAGTTGGTATCGTTTTAGTTGTTGCTATGCTCATAACTCCAGGAGCTACAGCATATTTACTGACTGATAAATTTGATGAATTATCGATTATATCTGTTTTGAGCAGTATTATTTCAAGTTTAATAGGAATTTATTTAAGCTATTGGTTAGATATTGCTCCTGGTGGTTCAATAGTGTTAGTTCAAACGTTTATTTTCCTTTTTGCATTCTTATTTGCTCCAAGATATGGAATCTTTAAAGTTAAACAATTATTATCATCCTCTAAATAAAAGATGATAGAAAAAGATAAAATCTGGCCATGGTGGCCTTTATTTCCCCTTTATCCATATGGATCTAAAAAAACAATTATTAGTGAATTAATCCCTGATCAGGTATGGTCTTTAGAACAAATTCAAGGAATTTATTATGTAGCGGTTCCAGTAAGAATGACTGTAATAAAGGTTAATGAGGGTCTTATGATCCTTAATCCATTGCCGCCAACCATAGAATTGATTAATCAATTAAATGAAATAATCTTTAAACATGGTCCTATTAAGGCGATTGTTTTGCCAACGGCTTCAGGATTGGAACACAAAATAGGATTACCTCCATTGGCAAGAATTTTTAAACAAGCCGAAATATGGCTTTGTCCTGGACAATGGAGCTTTCCAATTAATTTACCTTTGGATTTTATAGGGATATCCTCTAAAAGAACAAAGATTTTATTTGAGGATGGATTACCTTTTGAGGATTGCTGCGAATGGACATCTCTTGGACCTATTAATCTAGGATTAGGTAGATTTCAGGAGATAAGTTGTTTCCATAAACCTTCAGGATCTTTACATGTTACTGATGGAATAGTTGGTATTGAAAGTAATCCCCCAGAAATATTTGATTATGATCCATCACCTCTACTATTTCATTCTAGAGAGAGAGGTGATGAGCTTTTAGTAGATTCACCCGAAAACAGAAAAAAAGGATGGGCTAGATTGGTTTTGTTCGCTTCTTATTTGAGGCCAAGTAAACTTCAAATTCCATCTTTGAATCATGTAATTAAATATTCTTTTAAAAAAGGATTAAGAAATAAGAAATCGCATTTTGGTATATATCCATTCCTCTGGGACAAGGATTGGGAAGTATCGAAAGCAGTAATTATTGGAGACAATTCTCCTAAGATACAAATTGCTCCAGTTTTGCAAAGACTAATTTTTCCAAGAGCAAAAGAACTTCTCTCAAATTGGTTGATGGAAGTTAAGAACTTTAAGAACATGAAATACTTAATATCTGCTCATTATTCATCACCCCTAGAATTTTCTGAAATAGATTGTCAAAAAATCATTGATAATATTAATTCTGATGAATGGAATAGTTTGAATGAAGATAATAAATTTCTTTATAATTTTTATGCAAGATTATATAAACTTGGAATTATTCCTGAAAATATTTATATTTAATTTCTCTTATTCAGATTCCACAGACATGTTTTCATCATTTATTAGAGTTTGTTCTAGTTCTTTTCTCTGCTCCATTTGTCTTAAAAAATAACCAGTCATCATAGCTGATGAAAGTAAGTTGGCGATATTGTCTTTGGAACATGTTACTTTGACATCAAATTGATCTGAGGGGAGCATTCCCAACAAACCTTGGACATTATGTCTTATTATCTCTTGAATGTCTTCACTAGCAGATTTAGCAACTCTCTGAAGTACCTCAGGAGATTGTTTCTGAAGATACTGAATTAAATCATTACCCTCATTAGGATCATTGTTTTCAGTAGCAAGGAATTCAGGATTAAACATTTATTTTCCTCTTACTTATAAACAATACAATAGCACGATGAAGTATATATTTTTTATTAAGCCGCAGGAAAATTAATAGGTCCAAAATGATTTAAAGGCCAATATCTTAAGAAAGCTCTTCCGATGATTTTCTGATATGGCAAGGGACCCCAGACATGAGAATCTAAACTATTATTTCTATTATCTCCCATTACCCATAAGCTGTTCTCCGGAACTATTACTGGTCCTATTGAGTAATTTATATTCTTATCAGTAAGAAATTTGTTTTGGATCTTATCATTTAAATATAGATTCCCATCTTTAACTTCAATTTTGTCACCTGGGATCCCAATAACTCTTTTAATTAATGCTATGTCTGAATCATAACCAGCTTTAATAAGTGTTTCAGGTGGTTTAAAAACAACAATATTATCTTTTAAATTTAAAAGATTATTCTTTAAATTAATCTTTGTACTTAATTTTTCTACTAATATTTTATCTTGAATTTGTAGAGTAGGAAGCATAGAGCCAGAAGGTATCCATCTTGGTTCAATTACTTGCCATCGTATAATTAATGCAATAATTACCCAAATTATGAGGTTCTTAAAATCCTTAAATATTGAAGTTGATTTTTCTGAAGAATTCGTCATTTTGATTAAAGATTTATTTAATTAATGAAATTGTCTTTGAAATATATATAAATTATGACATCATCAGTAGAATTCCAAAATTTTTTTAGAAGTTTTCAACTTTTAAATCTTTTAGTAGATATTGGTATAAGTCACTTTATATTATGCCCAGGTAGTAGATCGGCTCCTCTGGCAATTGCTGCAGGTGAACTTTTTAGAAGAGGAAGAATAACATTAATTAGTTCTTTAGATGAAAGATCAGCAGGATTTCATTCTTTAGGTATATCAACTGCGTCCGCTAAAAATGTAATAGTAATAACCACTTCTGGAACGGCTGTTGCTAACTTATTACCTTCTGCTGTTGAAGCTGATAGATCTTGTATTAATGTCCTTTATATAACTGCAGATAGACCATTAAGATTAAAAGATTGCGGAGCTAACCAAACAGTAAATCAAGAAGAATTTTTATCATCTGTGTGTAAATTATCATTGAGTACAAATCTGCATGGATTGCATAAAACGAGTGATTCAGAAATTAAGAATTTGATAAGTTTAATTCTTAAAGAAAATTTATTACGGCCTGGTCCGATTCATTTAAATGTACCCTTTGAAAAACCATTATTAATTTCAAAGAATAATAAAAAAGATGCATTAGAAGTATTTGATAAAGAATATGTAAATAAAAAGATTAGTTTTTACAAAAACAAAATTAAAAATGAAAGCAGTAATGATTTTGATGAATTAGTAAAACAAATTAATCTTTCTCGCTCAGGGTTAATAATAGTTGGTCCTTACAGAGGATCAACCAATGATTTATTGGAGTTTAATAAATCCTTAGAAATATTCCAAAACTTAACAGGATGGCCTGTTTTTGCAGATCCCGTCTCTGGTGTTAATTCCTCATTAAGAGGGATTGTTGATCACTGGGAAATAATTATTTCTAAAAATAAAATATCAGCTAATTTTGATCAATTACTAAGAATTGGGCCTATGTCTTCTTCAAATGTTTTAGAGGAATTCTTAATAGGTTTTAATGGACCTCAATTTTTGATTAAAGAAAAAGACTCACGAAATTTAGACCCCTTTAAAAAAGCCAAAGAGTATCAATTTGGTTTAAATAAATTTGTAAACCAAATATTAAATGAAAAAGGTATTAATAAAATATCAATTAAAACTTTAATTCCAATTACTAAAGAGTTAATAGATAAAGGCATAAGAATAAAAAAACAAATTAAAAAAAATATATTAAGTAATGAAAATATTACCGAATTATCCATAGCAAATTTAGTTCCAGAAATTTGGCCTAAAAATAAACCAATAATGATTTCAGCAAGCAGTCCTATTAGAGATTGGCTTACATTTTCAGGTAAGGAATTATTTTCTAGAAGATGTTTTAGTTTTAGAGGGGCATCAGGTATTGATGGGACTTTATCTATTGCATTAGGTATTGCACTTATTAAGGAGCCTCTGTTATTAGTTACAGGAGATCTTGCTTTTTTGCATGATATTAATGGATGGTTTAATCAAGATGCAAAACATAGCAATCTAAAAATTTTGCTCATAGATAATCATGGAGGAAATATTTTTAATAGGCTTTATAAAAATAATCTTACGAAATTAGAAATTAAAAATCTATTTTTAATGAAAAGTTCTGTTAATTGGAGAAAACTTGCGGAAGCTCATGAAATCCCTTACGTAAATATAATGAGCCTTGATAAATTAAAAGAAGCTTTTGATTGGAGCCTAACTATTCAAAAATCTGTAATAATGAGAGTTGAAATTAATACTGATTATGAATTTAAGCAAAGAGAAAATCTATATAAAAATATATTTGACAATCATTAATCTTTAATAATATAAAAGACATGGATTATTTATCAATTAATTCAAAAGTTAAATGGGTTAAGCAGGGAGACTATGAAGATATTTTGTTTTATAAATCTAAAGATGGGATAGCAAAAATTGCTATAAATAGGCCTGATAAAAGGAATGCTTTTCGTCCTAAAACAATTGATGAACTTATTGATGCATTTATTAATGTTAAATATGATGAAAAATTAGGAGTTGTTCTGTTCACGGGAGAGGGTCCAGATAAAAAAGGGGTTTTTTCCTTCTGTGCCGGAGGTGATCAAGGCATAAGAGGAGAAAATGGTTATTTAGATCAAAATGGTAATCAAAAACTAAATGTTCTTGAATTACAGAGGGTCATTCGAAGTTTACCTAAAGTAGTTATTGCTCTTGTATCTGGATTCGCTATTGGAGGAGGTCAGGTTCTACAGTTAATTTGCGATTTAAGTATTGCTGCAGATAATGCAATATTTGGGCAATCTGGGCCAAAAGTCGGGAGTTTTGACGGTGGATTCGGATCAAGTTATCTTGCTCGCGTAGTTGGACAGAGAAAAGCTAGAGAAATTTGGTTCTTATGTAGAAAATATGACGCTAAGCAGGCTTTAGGTATGGGATTAATAAATGCAATTACAAAAAATGAAAATTTAGAAGCTGAAGGAGTAATTTGGGCTAAGGAAATTCTTCGTAATAGTCCTACCTCTATTCGTATCCTTAAAGCCTCATTCAATGCTGAGAATGATGGGATGGCAGGGATTCAAGAATTATCTGGGTATGCTACACAATTGTTTTATGGAACTTCAGAAGCTAAAGAGGGAAGAGACGCTTTTCTAGAGAAACGAAATCCAGATTATTCAGATTATGGATGGTCCCCTTGATCGTTTATTATTTTTCAATGAAAAGTAATTTAAAATATTAAATGCGAATTCTATTTGCTGCTGCAGAATGTGCTCCCATGATCAAAGTTGGAGGTATGGGTGATGTGGTAGGTTCTCTACCTCCTTCTCTAATAAATCTTGGCCATGATGTAAGAGTGATAATTCCAGGGTACGGAAAATTATGGAGCATGTTAAAAATCACGAAGGAACCTTTATTTAGAGCTCAAACGATGGGTGCTGATTTTTCTGTGTATCAGGCTACTCATCCTACTCATGACTATAAGATTTATTTGGTTGCACACCCTTCATTTGATTCAGAAAGAATCTATGGAGGAGAAGATGAGGATTGGCGATTTACTTTTTTTGCTAGTGCAACGGCAGAATTTGCTTGGAACTGTTGGAAACCTCAAGTACTTCATTGTCATGATTGGCATACAGGAATGATTCCTGTATGGATGCATCAAGATCCTGAAATTAGCACAGTATTTACAATTCATAATCTCAAATACCAGGGGCCGTGGAGATGGAAACTTGAGAAAATGACTTGGTGTCCTTGGTATATGCATGGTGATCACACTATGGCTGCTGCTATGTTGTATTCAGACAGAGTAAATGCCGTATCTCCAACTTACGCGGATGAAATTAAAACTAATGAATATGGAGAGAGTTTAGATGGGCTTTTAAATTATATATCTGGAAAATTACGAGGAATTTTAAATGGGATAGATCTTCAGGATTGGAATCCCTTAATTGATAAGTATTTGCCTTCTAATTTTGATATCAATAATCTTGATGGTCGTTATGAGAATAAGAGAATATTACAAAAAGAGATGGGTTTAGATATCGATAGAAATAAATTCTTATTGGGAATGGTTGGAAGATTAGTTGATCAGAAAGGTGTTGATCTACTTTTACAAGTTTCCAAAAGATTGCTCGCTTACACAGATTCTCAAATAGCAGTTTTGGGGACGGGTGATCGTTATTTAGAATCTGGATTATGGCAATTAGCTGTTGATTATCCCGGTCGCTTTGCTGTATTTCTAACCTATGATGATGCTCTCTCGAGGCTGATTTATGGGGGGTCAGATGCATTCTTGATGCCAAGTCGATTTGAGCCTTGTGGAATAAGTCAATTACTCGCGATGAGGTACGGATCAATCCCAATTGTAAGAAGAGTTGGTGGTTTAGTAGATACTGTTATCCCTCATGACCCAGAGAATGATCTTGGTACAGGTTTTTGTTTTGATAGATTTGAACCAATTGATTTTTATACTGCACTCGTGCGGGCTTGGGAAGCATTCAGACATAAAAAAAGTTGGCGATTACTTCAAAAAAGAGCTATGGCAAAAGAGTTCAGTTGGGAAAGATCAGCATTAGAATATGAAATTATGTATAAAGATGTTTGTGGCTTTAAGGAACCATCCCCTGATATTGTTGAAATTGAAAAGTTTTCATACGGTCAATCAGCAGATCCATCACTTAAGAAATCTTAAAAATTTTGAAATAAATGAAATTCTCAATAAGTGAGATTAATCAAACTTTAGGTAATATAAATTTCAATGGGGCAGTTAAGAGAGATTTTTCATTTAGCAAAATTTCTATAGATAGTAGAACAATATCTTCTAAAGATTTATTTATTGCATTAAAAGGTGAAAAATTTGATGGCCATGATTTTCTAAAGAATGTTTTAAAAATTGGAGTCAAAGCGGTTGTTATAAATCAAGGCAAACAAAACCTTGTTCCAAAGAATCATCCGTTTTGGGTGGTCTCTGATACTAAAGAAGCTTTGCAGAATTTAGCCTTAGTTAAAAGGAGAAAATTAAAAATTCCAGTTATTGCAATTACGGGTTCAGTTGGTAAAACAACTACTAAAGAAATGGCATTGGAAGTTTTAAAAAGTTATGGAAAGGTAAAAGTTTCAGAGAAAAATAATAATAATGAAATTGGTGTAGCTCTAACGATACATTCATGTGAGGATTCAGAAGAATTATTGGTTTTAGAAATGGGTATGAGAGGAAGAGGACAGATAGAAATATTATCGAAATTTTCAGAACCTAATATTGCCGTTATTACTAATATTGGGAGTTCACATATAGGAATCTTGGGGTCAAGAGATTCTATTGCCAAAGCAAAATGTGAAATCACTCAACATCTAAATCCTGATGGGGTAGTAATCATTCCCTACGGAGAACCTCTTTTGGATGAAAATTTAAAAAATTTTTGGAGAGGTAAAGTTATAAAAGTGAAGTTAGAAAAAAATAGAAAAAATATTAAATTAAATTCATCCAATGATAATTTTATTTTGGGCCTTTACGATGTTTCTAAAAATATAATTAAAATTGAAGAAAAATATTTTGAAATATCTTTTAAAGGATTTCATAATGCTTTAAATTTTTTATATGTATATGCAATCTCGAGAGAATTAGGTATTGATTTTAAAAAATTTAACAAATTTAATTTTAGAAGTTTAGATGGGAGGAACAATGTTATCAATACCAAGAAATTGTTAATAATGGATGAATCTTATAATGCTTCGCCTGAGTCAGTAAAAGCTTGTATTAAATGCCTTCTTGATTATCCAGGTAGGCATTTCTTTATTTTTGGAAGTATGAGGGAATTAGGTAATAATTCGGATGAATATCACATAGAAATTTTTAAATTAATAAATAATTCAGATATTAAGAGATGTATATTTCTTTGTGAAAAAGAATTAGAAATTGAAATTAGAAAATATTGCTCAATAAGTGAAAAAATCTTCATTGTGAATCAAATTGATAGTATTATTCCTATCATTAATGAAATTACTGTTAAAGGTGATATTTTATTAATTAAAGGTAGTAGATATTGGCAATTAGATAAATTAATTCCCTATATAAGTTAATTAGCTTTTTTCCAGTTATCTATATTTAATTGTCTTACTCTAGAGATGGCTAAGGAATCACTTTTAACATCTTTATTAATTACTGATCCAGCACCAATTGTTACTGCATTCCCAAGAGTTATTGGAGCAATTAAAACTGAATTGGAGCCAACACTACAATATTCACCAATATTTGTAATGTTTTTTTTAAACCCATCATAATTTGCTGTAATTGTTCCCGCTCCAATATTTGTAAATTTGCCAATATTAGTATCACCTATATAACTAAGATGATTTACTTTTACTGATTGAGATATGTGGCTATTTTTTATTTCAACGAAATTACCAATTTTGCTATTAGATGAAATTCTAGAAGCTGGTCTTATATGACTATAAGGACCTATATTTACATTATCCATTATCTCAGAGTTAAATATAGTTGAATTTACTACTTTAGTATTTTTTTTGATTGTAGTATCTTCTAGAAATGTATTTGGCCCAATAATGCAATTATCAGAAATTTTTGAGAATCCTCTTATGTGAGTATTTGCTTCAATAATTACATCTATTCCTATTTCAGACTCTTCGCTTACTGATGAGCTCTCTGGATTTACAAAAGTCACACCATTTAGCATATGCCTTGTTTTAATTTTCCTTTGTATGATTTCTTCGCACTTGGCTAAATCAACCCTATTGTTGATACCTTGTATTTCTTCTTTATCAAAAATTTCATAAGAAATTGCTCTCTTCAAAAGTGAAATAGTATCTGTAAGATAAAATTCTTTTTGATTATTATTTGATTCTAAATTATTTATAATTTTAATTAATCTTTCACAATTAAAACAATATATTCCTGCATTAATTAACTTATTATTTTTTTCATTTAGGCTACAATCTTTTTCCTCGATAATCTTTTCAATAAAATTATCCTTTTTAAAAACCCTGCCATAGCCATACGGATTTTCTTTTTCTGCTGTAATTATAGAAACATCTGCGTCCATTGATGAGTGTACTTTTAAAAGTTCTTCTAATGATTCTGCTCTTATAAGTGGTACATCACCATTAAGGATTAGTAAATTACCTTTGAAATTGCTAAATTCCTTTGATAAAACCTGTACAGCATGGCCCGTACCCAATTGAGGCTCTTGTAAAACTATTTCTACATTCCCTTTATTTAATAATGACTTTTTAACCAGGTCGGGTTTATGACCAATCACAACAAATATCTTATCTGGATTAAGTTTTATAGAAGTATTTATGATCCTATTTAAAAGAGTTTCTCCTGAAATTCTATGTAATACTTTTGGTAAGTTGCTTACCATTCTTGTTCCTTTCCCTGCGGCAAGTATCGCAATAGCTAGCATGAATTCTTTTTTCTTCTTTTACATAAATTTAACTATTAGATGTTTTTTATGCCATCTTCCATTTCTTTCTCCAGGAATTTGTATTTAAAAGCTTAGAAAATTGTTGCTCTTTTTTCCTTATTTCTAGAATTTCTTTTGATAACATTTCTCCTGTTGGATCTCTATAAGGAATAGATGCTTTTGTATTTAGATGTTCAATTTCCATATCTGATAATTGCTTGATGTAAGGGTTATTTTGATGATTATCAAAAGTAGCTAATGTTCCATCACTCCAATAATTTTTATTTGAAAGAGTTGGTAATATATTAAATAAATTAAAACCTAGATTTTTTAATGATTTTCTTACAGCTGCTGCTGATGTATATGTAATTAAGTAGCCTTCATATTTTATTTTATTTTTTAATTGTGATAGAAATTCATAAGACCAGATCTCAGGACATTTTTGAGGCGAAAACCCATCTAGAAAAATTAAGTCAAAATTTAATTCTTTTGGTATATTTAAAATTTCTTTTCTGGCATCTCCTATCATCAGTTTGCAATCGAAATTCTTATTTTTGTATAAGCCTTTTAAATTTAGGGAATTTAGAATTTCAATTACTTTTGGACTCCATAAGTGATTAAAATTTTTGTCAGTTAACGCATAATTTAGTGGTCTTTTATCAATCTCTAATCCATACCAATTTAAAGTTGATAATTCTATTTTTAGATTTTCAAAAAGCAAAGCTGAATTATATCCGATCCCAAAACATATATCTAAAACATTTATGGGTTTATTTTGAAATCTTTTAAGTCTGGAAGGGTTAATGAATTTATTTTTTGTTTCATAATATGCTCCTGCTTTACTATGAAAATTTTCATTAAATTTTTCACTTCTAAAAGAAATGCTCCCGTCTTTAGTAATTATCTTTATTAAATTATTCAATTATATGAAAATTAAAGTAAAGATTCCAAATCGTTCCAAAATCCTGGGTAAGAAACATTAGAAGCATCAAATCTAAAAATATTTGATGATCCTTTCGCTAATAGTGCTGCAATAGCTAAACTCATAGCTACTCGATGATCTGTCTCACTATCAACATCTGCTCCAATAAATTTGGAATCACCATTAATTATTAGTCCATCATGCTTCTCTTTGATAGTTGCTCCAAATTTATTTAGTTGCCTTGCCATAACTTTTAAACGATCTGTTTCTTTGACTCTCAATTCAGATGCATCATTAATGTATGAAATGCCTCCACAGTAACAAGCTGCAACGGTAAGTATGGGTATCTCATCAATTAATTTCGGAAGAATATCTCCTTGTATTGTAAAAGGCTTAAGTTCATTGGCTGTTTTAACATGAATATTGCCAATCATTTCTCCAGCTATAGTTGATTGTTCATCAATTTTATAATCGCATCCCATCATATCCATTACTTTCAATATTCCAATTCTTGTAGGATTAAGTCCAACATTTTTAATAGTAATGTTTGAATTTGGAATGATAGAGGCAGCTATCATCCAAAAAGAAGCTGAACTTATATCTCCAGGGATTAATATCTCTTGACCTTTTAAGTCTCTGCCAGGATTTATAACAATATTTCTACCTAATTCCCCTCTGATTTTTATGTCTGCGCCAAAAGCGTTCAGCATCCTTTCCGTATGATCTCTGGATGAGGCTGGTTCAATAACTGAAGTTGGCCCCGCAGCAGTTAAACCGGCGAGTAGGATGGCTGACTTAACTTGTGCACTCGCTACTGGGGTTCCAATTACACAACCTTTAAGGCTTGCACCTGATATTGATATGGGAGCTTTATTCCCTCCTTCTCTTCCAAATAATTTTCCACCCATCATTTTTAGAGGCTTGCATACTCTTCCCATAGGTCTTTCAATAAGAGATTCATCACCAGTTAGTATGAAATTCTTATCTTTTTGACCAGCTAAAATTCCCATAATCAAACGCATTGTCGTGCCAGAATTTCCACAGTTAAGAATTTCTTTGGGTTCTTCATATCCTTCAAGCCCCCTGCCAATAACTTCAAAAGTCTCTCCTTCAACAATATCTGAAATTTTAACTCCTAAATTTCTCAGACAGTTTGCTGTTGATATTGGGTCTTCTGAATTTAAAAAACCACTAATGGTTGTTTGCCCTTCTGCAATACTCCCTAAAATTAGTGCTCTATGTGATATTGATTTATCCCCAGGGACTTCAATAATACCTTGCAAACTTCCTCCACCTTCTAATGTTCGAGAATTATTCATAATGATTTGAAGTTAAGGTAGTAAAAAGTTAAAGTAATTTATATAGTATCAATTAAGTACTTAGAAATTTATTGTTATCAATGCAAAATTAAATAAATTTAAATCTATTTAATTTTTTTTATGTACCTTTGATAATTTTTTTTATTAAGCTTTCAGTTTGAATTTAAATCTTACTTATTATCACGTCGCTTCTGACGTCCCAGAGAATAAATCCGAGATAGCAGTTGTTATTGATGTATTAAGAGCAACTACTACTATCGCATGGGCCCTGAAAAATGGAGCTGATTCTATAGAAGTTTTTTCTGATTTAGATTTATTAAGAGAGAATGCATTGAAATGGAACCCTGAAAAAAGGGTAATGTTAGCTGAACGAGGTGGAAAGAAAATAGATGGATTTGATTTAGGTAATTCGCCTTTAACAGTGACAAAAAACATTGTTGAAGGAAAAAGATTATTTATGAGTACGACTAATGGTACAAAAGCTCTTCAAAAAGTTGAGAATAGTCAATTCTTATTCCCAATGGCATTAACAAATAGGAAGGCCGTTGCAGATAGAATAATTTCTCTAAATAAGAGTAATATTTTAATGCTTGGTAGTGGATGGGAAGGAAATTATTCCTTGGAGGATTCATTGGCTGCTGGCGCACTTGCAGATTATCTTATAAACTTTCCGAACTCACAAGTTAATATTGTTAATGATGAATTAAATGCTGCTTTAGCTTTGTGGGGTTTTTGGAAAGATGATGTATTAAAATGTCTTAAGACAGCTACTCATGGTAAAAGATTGGCTAGTATTGGAGATTATGAAGAGGATTTTAAATGCTGCTCTCAAATTGATTGCTTAGATATTGTTCCCACACAAGTAGAAAGAGGGGTTATCCGTGCCTCTTAAATGAATTTATTTTTTTCAGGAGTTAAAAACATTGACTGATTTCCTTGTCGCAGCATTACAAATAACAAGTACTTCTAATATTGATTCTAATTTTGCAGAAGCTGAGGAACAGATTGAATTAGCTACAAGAAGAGGTGCTGAATTAATTGGTTTGCCTGAAAATTTTGCTTTTTTGGGTGATGATTCTGAAAAACTAAAATTATCAGGAGAGTTATCTAATAAGTGTGCTAATTTTCTTAAAACTATGTCTCAGAGATATCAAGTATTTCTTTTGGGAGGTGGATATCCTGTGCCTGCTGGAGATGATACTCATATACTTAATAGATCTGCTTTATTTGGAAAAGATGGCTTGATAATTGGTCAATACGATAAAATTCACCTTTTTGATGTAGATCTACCTGATGGTAATTTGTATAAAGAATCAGCAACTATTCTATCAGGGTCTGAAAAGCCACCTATTATTGACATCCCTGGTTTATGTAAGGTTGGATTATCAATCTGCTACGATGTCAGATTTCCTGAGCTTTATAGATATCTTTCTGAAAATGGAGCAGAATTATTAATGATACCTGCTGCTTTCACTGCCTTTACAGGTAAGGACCATTGGCAAATTTTACTTCAAGCAAGAGCTATCGAAAATACTGCTTATGTAGTTGCACCTGCCCAGACAGGTATCCATTATGGCAGAAGACAGAGTCACGGCCACGCCATGGTTATTGATCCATGGGGTACTGTCCTTTCAGATGCCGGTAAAACTCAGGGTGCCGCCATTGCTCCTGCTGATAAGGCAAGAGTAAAAAAGATTAGAGAACAGATGCCTAGTTTAAAACATAGAAAAACAAATATATTTGCAAAATAATGTTTAAAATAAATAATTATTATTTTGCTAGATTTTTACCTTTAATTTTTCTTTTAAGTTTTATTTGTCAACCTGTTAAATCTTCTAGCGCCTTAGCAGCCTGGTCTCTCAATTCAAATGGACTTTTAGAACTTAGAACGAGAAAAAATTCAAATTTAAAAGCTTATTATCAAAAAGCTAATAAACTCTATGGCGATAGATTCTGGGTTGACTTTAATGGTGAATTACTGAATCCAAGAACAATAAAAGGAAATGGACCTATTAAAGAAATTAGATTAGGAAAGCCTGTCAGCGGCAGAACAAGATTTGTTATTGAATTCGCTCCACAAAAAAGTATTAATCCTTATCAATTAAAGTTAATTGGTCTAGATGAAAATAAGTGGAAAATAAAACTTACTTCTTTCCCAATAAATTCTTTCAAGACTATGAAGGAAGGAAATGTCTCAAAAGCATCTGTTACAAATCCTCAAAGACAAAAGTTAAGAAGTTTTAGAGATATTAATTTGCGAATTTCAGATCTTCCTAGTATTAAAAGAAATAAATATTCTGTAGTTATTGATCCTGGTCATGGAGGTCGGGATTCTGGGGCTGTGGGAATAGATGGTTTAAAAGAAACGGATGTTGTTTTGGATGTTTCGAAGATTGTTACAAGATTACTTTTAGAAAAAGGTGTTAATGTGAAAATGACCAGAATTAAAGAAACAGAGATTGATTTACCTCCAAGGGTTGCCTTAGCAAATAAAACAAATTCAGATATTTTCGTAAGTATTCATGCAAATGCTTCTAGAGGGAAAAAAAGATATATCAATGGAATTGAGACCTTTTATTATTCTGGATGGCGTGGCAGGCTTTTAGCTGAAAAAATACAAAAAGAAGTTTTAAAAGTTTCTCCAGGTAGTCCCGATAGAGGAGTCCGGAGAGGAAGATATTATGTAATTAAGAGAACTAATATGCCTGCAGTTCTTGCGGAGATAGGTTTTGTTACTGGTAGATTAGATGCTAGAAGACTTGAAAAGAAAATTCATAGAAAAAGAGTTGCCTTTGCTATAGCGAAAGGTATCCTTGAATATTTTAAGAGAGTAGGTTGAAAATAAGATTAGGAATATTTGATAGTGGTATTGGAGGATTTAGTGTCTTAAACTCACTTCTTTCAACAAGAACAGATGTTGAAGTTATTTACTTAGCAGATGTTGCTAGAAATCCATATGGAGAAAAGGATAGTAAAGAGATTAGAAATATCGCAATTCAAATATCAAATTGGTTTAAAAAAAAGGATCTCGATGCTCTTTTAATCGCATGCAATACAACAAATGCCTGTGCTTTAGATTTATTGCAGAAAACTTTAAAGATTCCTTGCTTTGATTTAATAACTTCAGTTTCTAGAACTATTAAATCTAACTCAATTGGTGTGCTAGCAACCTCCGCAACAGTTAAATCATCTTTTTATAAAAATATTATTAACAAAATAAGACCTGATATTAAAGTCTTCCAACAGTCATGTCCAGAATTTGTATCTGAAATAGAGAGAATATCAATTGATTACAAAAAAATAAATTATCTTGTAGATATATATTTAGGACCATTATTAAAAAATAATATTAGTGAATTAATCCTTGGATGTAGTCATTACCCTTTGATATATCAAATTTTAAGAGAAAAAATATCATTAGATATAGAAATTATTGATCCTTCAATAGCTCTTACAAATAACTTAAATAAATTTTTTTATCCATCGAATAAATTTGATAAGTGTATTAAATATGACAATGTAGAATTTTTTGCCACTGGAAAGATTGACGAATTTTCTATCAAAGTAACAAATTGGTTAAAAATTAATAAAAAAATTACTTTAGTTAACCTACGAAGAGAGGCTTGATTCCTTTAGTATGTAGAAGAGGTAAATATGAAGACAGTTACAGAGCTATTACAACCAGTTGAGAAAGATCTTGAAGATCTTGTCTTGGAGCTGAAAAATTTAATCGGGGCAGGGCACCCTATATTGCAAGCTGCTGCAGAACATTTGTTTTCTGCAGGTGGGAAAAGGTTAAGACCAGGAATCGTTTTATTAATTTCAAAAGCTATTTCTGTTGATTCTTCATTATCAACAAAACACAAAAGATTGGCAGAAATAACTGAAATGATTCATACAGCATCATTAGTTCATGATGATGTGGTTGATGAATCTTCAATGAGAAGAGGTGTTGAGACAGTACATAGTAGATTTAATACGAGGGTCGCTGTTCTTGCTGGAGATTTTTTGTTCGCTCAATCTAGTTGGCATCTGGCCAATTTAGATAATGTAGAGGTAGTTAAATTACTTAGTAGAGTTATTATGGATTTAGCCGAGGGTGAAATAAAGCAAAATTTAAATAGATACGATTCAGGTCAGACTTTTTCAAAATATATAAATAAAAGTTATTGTAAAACTGCATCATTAATAGCTAATAGTTGCAAAGCTGCAGGGGTTTTAAGTGATATCAATGCTGATAAATTGGATATGTTATATGAATTTGGAAAAAATATCGGTTTGGCATTTCAAGTGGTAGACGATATTCTAGATTTCACAGGTAATGATAAACAGTTAGGAAAACCAGCCGTTAGTGATCTAGCAAGTGGTTATTTAACCGCTCCAGTTTTATATGCTTTAGAGGAGAATAAAAATCTGTCTGTTTTAATTGATAGAGAATTAGCAGAAAAAGATGATTTAAATGATGCATTAGAAATAATTATGAGTTCTGGTGCTATAAAGAAATCCAGGATATTGGCAGAAGATTTCGCCACTCATTCAAAAGATGTAATTTTATGGCTACCTGAATCTGAGTATAAAAGAGCACTAATGGCATTACCTGAATTTGTATTGAGTCGTCTTTATTAAAGGAATAAATATTTTAATTTAAATACCGTTAATTTTTATTGGAAATTTTATAATTTTTGCTTCAATTTAATTAATACCAAAAAAATATGACACTAAACAAAAAAAATTCAATTAATAATATTCTTGAAGAAAATAGAATTTTCCCTCCATCAAAAGAATTTTCTAAAAATGCTTTAATAAAGGACTTTAAAGAATTAATCGAATTAAAAGAAGCGGCAAAAAAAGATTCAATAAAGTTTTGGGATGATTATGCTAAATCTGAAATAGATTGGTTTGAGCCATATAAAACTGTTTTAGATGATAAGAATGCCCCTTTTTATAAGTGGTTCCCAGAAGGAAAACTTAATATTTCCTATAATTGCATAGATAGGCATATAAAAAATGGTCTTTCTGATAAAACAGCTTTGATATGGAAAGGAGAACCTGGTGATGATCAAAAATTTACTTATAGCGAGCTCCTTAAAGAAGTTTGCAAATCAGCAAACGGACTTAAATCAATAGGGGTAAAAAAGGGAGATTTGGTCTGTATTTATATGCCAATGATACCTGAAGCTATGTTCGCGATGCTTGCTTGTGCAAGAATTGGAGCTCAGCACTCAGTTGTTTTTGGAGGCTTTTCTTCTGAATCCTTAAAAGATAGATTGATTGATGGAAATGCAAAGTTTGTAATTACAGCAGATGGTGGATATCGAAAAGATAAAGAAATTGAATTAAAAAAGGCAGTTGATTTAGCTCTTGAAGCTGGTGCAAATAAAATAGTTGAAAAAGTTATTGTTGTAAAAAGAATTAAAAAAGAAATTTATATGGATTCATTAAGAGATTTGTGGTGGCATGAATTGTTGCAAAATAAAGATGATTGGTGTGAGCCTGAAATAATGAATAGTGAAGATCGATTATTTATATTATATACTTCAGGTTCAACAGGAAAACCTAAAGGTGTAGTTCATACTACTGCAGGTTATAATTTATGGTCACATTTAACTTTTAAATGGGTATTTGACATAAAAGAGGATGATATTTATTGGTGCACTGCTGATGTCGGATGGATAACTGGTCATTCCTATATCGTTTACGGTCCATTATCAAATGGAGCAACTACTCTAATGTATGAAGGAGTGCCAAGGGCCTCTAATCTTGGGGCTTTTTGGGAAGTTATTCAGAACTATAAAGTATCTATTTTTTATACTGCTCCAACTGCTATAAGGTCTTTCATGAAGTCTGGAAGAGAGATCCCAGATAAATATGACCTTTCAAGTTTGAGGCTTTTAGGGACAGTGGGAGAACCTATTAATCCCGAGGCGTGGATTTGGTATAAGAATGTAATAGGTAAAGATAAATGTCCAATAGTTGATACCTGGTGGCAAACAGAAACTGGTGGGATAATGGTAAGTCCTATCCCTGGGGCTGTTGATGCTAAGCCTGGCTCAGCAAGTTTTCCACTTCCAGGAATAGAGGTCGCAATTGTGAATAAAGAGGGAGAAGAGGTAAATTCAAATGAAGGAGGATATTTAATTATTAAAAAACCTTGGCCAGGAATGATGCGAACTATTCATGGAGATCCAGAAAGGTTTAAAAAAAGTTATTGGGAATTTATACACATTAAGGATGAAAAGTACGTTTATTTCGCAGGAGATGGAGCACGCATAGATAGTGATGGTTATCTATGGATAATGGGTAGAGTTGATGATGTTATAAGTGTTTCTGGTCATAGATTAGGTACTATGGAAATTGAATCAGCATTGGTTAGTCATGAATCTGTTGCAGAAGCTGCAGTGGTCGGTAGAAAAGATTCTATTAAAGGAGAATCTATAGTTGCCTTTGTTTCTTTAGAGAAAAATTTTCAGAAATCTTTAAATTTGATTAATGAATTAAAGCAACATGTTGTTAATGAAATTGGAATAATTGCTAAGCCAGAGAAAATTATCATATCGGATGCACTCCCAAAGACTAGAAGTGGAAAAATAATGAGAAGAATATTACGATCTCTAGCTTCGGGAGAAAAAGTAAGTGGTGATATTAGTACTTTAGAAGATAGTTCAGTATTGGAAAATTTGAAAAAAGATACTTAACTAAAATCATCAATTAAATGAGAAATTTTTTCGATTGTTTTTCTTTTAAGATCATCATCAGCCCATTCTCCTAAAAAGTCTTCTCTTAAGCCTGCGCTAGCAATTAAAGTATGACTACCTTTCATTAATAATCCTTTACTGTTGTCATTCTCTCTGAGTTTTAATACTGACAGAAGAGATTCAGTTTGATCTAGTTTGTCATCATCAAACTTTATTAATAAATTTTTATTCTGGATGTATGTATCATTAATAATCTTTAGAGTTCTGGCTGGACTTGGACTGAATTCACTTCTGAAATCTAATTTTTTGGAAATTTTTTTTAAAAGAGGGATTGATTTATTCGCCGAGAAGTTATTAAAACTTATAGATATAAATTTCTCACAATTCCTCCCCCCATCTGGGCTAATTAAGTGAAGTTTACAACCTAAACTGTGCCCTACCCTTACTGTCTTAAGTTCTTTACTAACTCTCTTAAAAAGGACATTTTTGCATTTTTTAAAATCTTTCCATGCATTAGAAGATATTTCTTGATGATCAAACTGAGGAATATATCGATATGCATGAACTGCATAATTTTTTTTGAGTAAATTTTCAATAAATCTTTTATAGGCAAAATCAGGTCTTGTTGCTAAATAACTACCTCCAATAAACTCAATAATTCTTTTAGGATTTGATGGCCAATAACAATTAGTATTGTATTGGAATTTTGTGAGGTACATTTTTCAAATTTACTGGGAATTGATACTTTCGAGGCTAAAAAATATTTTTTCGGAAATTGTTTAATTAATATTAATTTAAAAGAAATTTCTATTAAATGCGTCAATATAAAATAAGTAATTCGTTCATTAAAGTTGGAAACATTTAGTAACGATAATTTAGATCAACTTGATTTTCTTAATAATCAGTACAAAAATATCTCAAATAAAAATGGGTTAATTCAATCAGATAAATTAATTATGGATAATAATTCTCATAAAAGATCTGTTGAATCAGTCTTAATATTAGATACAGAAACCACAGGATTAGATGAAAATAATGATGAGGTTATTGAGATAGGTTGTATCCTTTTCAATGTTCCTTCTAAAGCTGTCCTCGCGCAATTATCCTTTTTGCTGCCAGTTGAAATTAACGCTGCTGAATTTATTAATGGAATCCCTGTGTATGTTTCAAATCTTAAGCAGCCATGGAAGGATGGAATTCAATTGTTTTTAAAACTTACTGAATCTTGTGATTTTATAGTTGCTCATAATGCTGCTTTTGATAAGAAATGGTTTGGGAAAGGTAATCTACCTTTTCTAGATAAAAAATGGATATGTAGTTTAGATGATATAAATTGGTCTTTTAAAAAAAATATCAAAAGTAGACCATCCGTCACAGATCTTGCTCTAGGTTTTAATATCCCAGTATGGAATTTACATAGAGCTTTATCAGACTGTTATTACATTTCAGAGGTATTTAAGAAAATTGATAATCTTGAAGATATTTTACTTAAAGCAACTGAACCTAAATATTTATATAAAGCAATAGTTAGTTATGAGGATAGATCATTGGCAAAAAATGCTGGTTTCAGATGGAACAGTCCTGTTCATGGAGCTTGGACGAAGAAATTATCTGAAAATGAAGCAACAGAATTAGATTTCAAAGTTGAGATTTTAAATTGATATATAAATATCTATTTAGTGAGAATTACATGGCATCCACTTATCACCCATCTTATGTGCACCACTGCAATTTAGGGTTTTAGCCATATTTTCTGCCTCTTCTCTAGTTTTAAAAAGCAAACTTCTTCGTCTTGAATTCGATTCGCTATTAATGAAGGGTTTATCCTCTAAATTATGATTATGAGCACCTCTCCTAGGTGAATATTCCCAAACCCCCATTGTTGTAATACCTGAAGAGATTATTCCCATCCCCACAATGGACAAATTTAAAATACCCATCGCTACAGCTCCAAAAGAAAAAACACCCATCGGAACAATACCTATACTTACAACTCCCATTGGCACAATACCAATAGAAATTATTCCAAGTGGCGCGATGCCAAAAGCAATTGTTTTGGGTTTACTACCACAATGTTGAAAGTCTGATGTTTTATCTTTTTTCAAAATTTAAAAGAATCTTAAGTTAAAATTATTACATGATGAGTACTACCTAGATTTATTATTTACTCAAAATTAAAATCTTGAATTATTTATTATCTTGAATAACCTAAAAAATCTCAGAGGAACCACAGATCTTCTTCCTGAACAATTGAAGAAATGGCAAAACGTTGAGAATATAATAAAACAGCAATTATTAAGAGCGAATGTAAGAGAAATTAGGACACCTATTATTGAGATGACTGAACTTTTTGTAAGAGGTATTGGTGATTGTACAGATGTGGTTAATAAAGAGATGTATACATTTTTGGATAGAGGTGAAAGGTCCTGCACACTGCGTCCAGAGGGTACGTCTTCAGTTGCCAGAGCATATGTAAATAATAGTAATTTAAAAGGAACTTTTAATAAGTTATGGTATATGGGGCCTATGTTTAGGTATGAAAGGCCACAGGCAGGAAGGCAAAGGCAGTTTCATCAGTTAGGAGTAGAATTCATTGGATATGAATCTCCTAATAGTGATATCACAATCATCTCTCTCGCTTGGGACATATTACAGAAATTAGGTATAAGTGAATTAAATTTAGAAATAAATAGTCTTGGAGATAGTACTGATAGAGAAAACTATAAAATATCTTTTTTAAAATGGCTTAAAAATAATTTTGATGATCTTGATCAAGACTCTAAAGCAAGAATAAATAAAAATCCCCTTAGAATACTTGATACAAAAAATCCTCACACACAGAAACTTTTAGAAAATGCCCCAAAATTAAGTCAATTTTTATCTGAAAAAAGCTTAGAAAGATATTCCTTTATTAAGAAAAAGCTAGAGTTTTTAAAGATTCCTTTTATTGAAAATCTTAAATTGGTTAGAGGATTAGATTATTACAGTCATACTGCTTTTGAAATTACGAGTGGAGCTTTGGGATCTCAAGCAACTGTTTGTGGAGGAGGAAGATATGATGATCTTATTAATCAAATGGGAGGTAATAAAACACCGGCTATTGGATTTGCCATTGGATTAGAAAGATTAATGTTAATTGCTGGAAAAAGATTAGAAAAAAGTAGAGATCCAGATATTTACATAATTAATAAGGGACAATTAGCGGAATCGCTCGCTATAGCTCTATCAAGGTTATTAAGTAATTTCGATTTAATAACAGAATTAGATTTGAGTGGTTCCTCTTTCTCAAGGCAATTTAAAAAAGCTAATAAATGTAATGCAAAAAGTGTTGTGGTGATTGGAGATGAGGAGGCTAAGAAAAATGAATTTTCAATTAAATTATTTAATAATATTAATGGAAGTAATAATGAAATAAATATATCATTTGGAGATAATGCTAAATTAGAAGAATGGATTTTAAGAAATCTAAATTTAAATATATCCGCTTAAAATGAGTATTAAGTCATCTCTAATGAAGTTTTTAATCAATATGAATGATAATTACTTTAGTAAATTGTTTAAAAAAAAAAGAGTACTCAAATTAAATAAAGAGAATTTATATTCTTGGATGAATTTAACTAAAAAAGAAAGATTTAATTTGTCTGAAAAAGATTCAATGAATTATTTAATAGAAAGAAAAAATTTATTAAATCAAATTAGAAATGAATACAAAAACATTATTGAAAAGAATTAATCTTTAATTGTGGAACTTTATTGGACTTCAAGAAAAACAATAAATGGATTAAAACATTTTGTCATAATTAATCAATACGAATTTAAAAAAGAAGTTTATTTAGATTTCGTATCAGCTTTAGATGAAGAAATTACGTTTACAATTTCTAAAAAAGTTTTTGAGGAATCAAGTCAATGGATAAAAGGTTGGAATGATAATGAAAGAGAAAATATTGATATGAAAGAATACCTAGAATTTAAATCATCAATAAGAGAATACAAAACCAATAAAATTATTTTTAACGAATTTTCGTTATTTAATATTTCTTAATTTAGTTATATTTAGAGCAAAAGCATTTGATATAAAGACTTTACAAATTTATTTTAAAATTAATTTTTTACAGGCACTTCCTTGCAGCTTAGATAAACGTTATCAAGGGATATTAATATTTCAGAAAATAATGTTAGAAAATGTATGGTATCCATGTAGCTTGGCAGCAAAGAAACTGGGTATAAGAGAAAGTCAATTATCTGAATTAAGAGAGTATATCTATTTTAAACCGGGAATCCATTGGAGAAGCTCACCTTTAGGGCAAATAAAACCTTGGAGTCCAGAAGCTATATACAATGTTAATGCTTGTAAAGTAGTTATTAATAAATATAATTTATTAAAAATTAATCAAATTGCTGCTTAATATATAAATTTATTTTGTAAAATTTAAGTTTTAAAAGTTTTAAATTTACTCTATTAGATTTTCGTTCTTACAATCCATTAATGTATTTTGCAATATTGGATATAAATTAATCATATTAATATACTGTTCTGATCTTCTATAGTTCTCGGCAGCTTTTTTATAATGTCCTTCAGATTTCATTGTAAGCGAAATTTTTTCTGAAAGTTTTTGAGAAATAGTCATTAAGATTTAATATCCTACACCCTTTTTAATAATTGTTTTTCGATGAGGCAATGTGAAAATAGTTTTATTACACGAAAAATTATTAATGTCAGCATTAAGAGATTTAAGAATTATTTTTTTATTTTTTTACTTCTAATTGCCTGATCCCTAAATGAGTAAAAGCTAGTTATATCAACCCATTCACTTAAATTTATTTTAAAATAATGCGATTTTTTTTATTATGTGATTATTTACGGAGCATTAATAACCTTTACAATTTTGTTATTAATTAAACTCTTTGATTGAATATAAAGTATTCTCAAAACGTTTAAGCTAATCACTTCCTAAATGCAAACCTATGGAAATCCAGATGTCACCTACGGATGGTGGGCTGGTAATTCAGGTGTAGCAAATCGCTCAGGTAAATTCATTGCAGCTCACGTAGCACATGCTGGATTAATCGTTTTCTGGGCAGGAGCTTTCACCCTATTTGAACTTTCACGATTTGACCCTAGTGTTCCTATGGGTAATCAACCTCTTATCGTTCTTCCACACTTAGCTACCCTTGGAATAGGGTTTGATGCTAATGGTGTTGCGATGGGAGACACTAAACCTGTTATCGCAGTAGCAATTGTTCACCTTGTTTCTTCAATGGTACTAGCTGCTGGTGGTCTTCTTCATTCTCTACTACTTCCAGGGAATTTAGAAGAATCAGATATTGGAAGAGCAAGAAAATTCAATATTGAATGGGACAATCCTGACAAATTGACATTTATTCTTGGTCATCACTTAATCATTCTCGGATTTGCTGTAATTGCATTTGTTGAATGGGCAAGAGTTCATGGAATATATGATCCTGCTATTGGTTCTGTTAGACAGGTTGAGTATGAATTAAATCTTGCTAAAATTTGGAATCATCAAACAGACTTTTTGACAATCGATAGCCTAGAAGAAGTTATGGGTGGTCATGCTTTCTTAGCTTTTGTTGAGATTACAGGTGGTGCATGGCATATCGCTACAAAACAGGTTGGAGAATTTACTAAATTCAAAGGTAAAGGTCTTCTTTCTGCTGAAGCAGTTTTATCTTGGTCACTTGCAGGTATTGGCTGGATGGCAATTGTAGCTGCTTTCTGGAGTGCTTCAAATACTACTGTTTATCCAACTGAATTCTTTGGTGAGCCACTTGAGTTAAAGTTTAGTATTTCTCCTTACTGGATTGATACTGTTGACTTACCAGATGGCGAATATACTTCAAGAGCTTGGTTAGCTAATGTTCATTACTATTTTGGTTTCTTCTTTATTCAGGGACACCTATGGCATGCTCTTAGAGCACTTGGATTTGACTTTAAGAGAGTAACAAATGCTATTAGTAATATTGATAGCGCAACTGTTACACTTAAAGATTAATTAAGTTTAAATTTCTACTTAAAAAGCCTCAATCATATTGAGGCTTTTTTTATTTGAAATTATTTCTTATTTAAATTAAATTTATAAAATAAAGAACTGAATTTGAGAAATCTTGTAAATGGAGAATAGTAATATTTTTTCAAATTCAATATTTGTAAGCATTGCCGGTTTGTTAATAATTGGTTTTTTATTGATTTTTGGTAGAAGATTGAAATTTGCTATCCAATTGGAAAGATTTGGACTACCGATTGCTGTTATTTGTGGAATTGTAGGAATACTAATCGGTCCATATGGAATATTTAATTTTTTAAGTAAGGAAACTACTTCTATTTGGGAAGAGTCTTTAACGCCGCTTCTATCAATTGTATTCGCAACTTTAATGCTTGGAAGGTCTATTCCAGATCTTAGGGGTCTAATAAAGCCAATAGGTAATCAATTTTTACTAGCATTAGCATTAGGCTTTGGGCAATTCTTTGTTGGAGGATTAGTTGTCAAATATCTGTTGCCAGAATCTATAAATGTTAATCCTCTAATGGGGTGTTTAATTGAAGTTGGCTTTGAAGGCGGCCATGGTGCTGCAGCTATTATTGGAAATAGTTTTAATAAGTTAGGTTTCCCTGAAGGTTTAGATCTAGGTTTAGCTATGGCTACTATGGGTTTATTATCCTCTTCACTAATTGGAAGCTTGTTTATTCTTCTAGGTAAGATTTTAAAAATAACCAATCAGACTGAATTTATAGAAAATAAAGAAACTAAAGATTTCAAATTTAACTTTAATATTTTAACTGATTTTAAGGTTCTTTTGGTAAATGTAGGATTTGTAGGATTAGCTATATTAATAGGAGTTCTATTGATAAAAACTATAAGGCTTTCTTCAACTATTTTTGGAGATTTTTCAAAAGAAGTTATAAATTCTTTACCAGTTTTTCCGTTGATACTTATAGGTTCTTTGTTGATTAGATATTTGTTGGAGAAGACTGAAAAAACTGCTTTCATTTCTCAAATTCTCCAAAGGGAGATGGGTATATTATCAACAGATTTATTAATATTTTCTGCCATGTCTAGTTTAAATTTATCCACAGTGATGAATAATCTTTCTACTATACTTTTACTTACTATTTTTGGTCTTTTGTGGAATATCATATGTATTGCTTTTTTTTCATACTTTGTGTTTGATGATTTTTGGTTTGAAAAAGGGTTAGTAGAATTTGGTAATTCAACTGGGGTTGTTGCCTCAGGGTTATTACTTTTAAGATTGGCAGATCCTAATAATCTCTCAAAGACTCTGCCGATATTTACATCTAAACAACTTTTTGCACAATTGTTATTGTCTGGTGGATTTTTTACAGTTTTATCACCATTTTTACTATCTAGAATTGGACTTACTTATTGGACTGAATTATGTGGAGCTTTATCGCTCATAGTAATCATTATTGCATTTTTTTTAAATAATAAATTGACAGCTTTATTTAAATAATATAATTAATAAAATTAATAGTGAATTTATAAAATAGAAATTAAATGCAAAATAGTCCATATGATATTCCTCCTCAAGAAAGTAAAGAAAAATGGTTTAGAAGTCATTTACTAAGTAGGGAAGTTGAATTAGGCGATTTATATAGTCTTCATCCAAATGAACTTGATCTTTTAATGGCTGAAACAGCTGAGATTAGAAGTGATATAGAGGGTAAAGAGAAAAATATTGGTAAATACAGAACAGCTGGTTATTTCCTTGAGTTAGCAAAAATAATTGAGAAAAGAAGATTATCCGAAATCTAGATTTCTGGGGAAAGTTTCTTCTATTGAACTTGATTCCCAAACACTATATTTGTACATTACGTGTTTAAAGTTTTCATGTTTTGAGAAATAATTAAACCAAGATTCCAAAGGCTCTTCAAAATAATCTAAAATTCTTTGACTATCACATGCAATTTTAAATTGTCTTACGAACGGCCAAATACACCAATCAGCAATTGACTCTTCATTACCGATTAGCCATCTGTTTTTATTAGATTGGATTAAGGAAATATTTAATTTATTTAGAAATTTTTTTGCATTTTTGAAATGAAATTCTTTTTCATTTGGATTAAACCTTGAAGCATATTTAAATCTATCTAAATGATATTTAAATATATGGTCATTTTCATGAATAGTTTCTAGAATCATGTTTCTATAACTTTTCTTAAAATATTTTTCAATATAATTTTTTTTCTGTGAATTTTTCAACGACCAAATAATAATATCAAGACTTTCTTCAATCACCTCTCCATTATTTAGAATTAGTAAAGGTACAGTTTTTGAGACTGAATTTTTTATTAATTCTGAAGGCTTATTTTTTAAGTCAATCTCTCTAATTTCAACTTCTATCCCACATATTTTTATAGCCCATCTTGCTCTTATAGCAAAAGGACACCTGCGAAAAGAAAATAAGATATGTTTTTTCATTTTATGAAAAAGGTATATTTTTTTAATATTTTTAGTATTATTTAAAAAGGAGTTACTTTAACATAATCATAAAAATGTCGGGATATGTTTATCTTATAAGAGTCGGAGATCTTTACAGAATTGATAAAACAGATAATCTTCAAAAAAAAATAAAGAAATTAAATCCTGATGAATTATTGTTCTCAATTCTCACAAAAGAGCCTGAAACTCTCAAAGCAAGACTATTAAGAAAATATAGGTATCAAAGAATACCTGAGACTGGTTATCTTCGTCTTTCTAAAAGACAATTGTCAGATTGTCAAAAACAATTTGAGCTAAGGGGAAATCTTCCGCATACCCTTGATGCCGAAGTGTCTATTTGTTTATTTGCATCTTCACTGTTATTTGGCTTCTCCTTTTTATTATTTAATTATTTAAATTTAGGATTTTTAAATTCTTTCGGTTATTCTTTTATTGTGGGTTCAGTTCCAATGATAATTCTTTTTATTACAGGAAGTTTCGGAGGTTATTTTGCAGAAGATATTTCATTATTCTCACTATTCACTAATAGGATTAAAGCATTTTTCATAGCATTAGCGATGCTCTTAATTTCTTATACTATTATTAATTCTACTTAAATTTCTAAATTGCAATTTATTTTTATCTCAAAAGGGACAGATTGTTTAGGAAGTTTTAAGATGGTAGAACAGATTTCTGAAATATCTTCAGGTTGACTCATCTCTAATTTATCTATAGTTGAAACCCCTTTTGCCATTTTAGTATTAACCCAACTTGGACAAATTGTTGTAACCCTAATCCCTTTTTCCCATCCTATATTCCTCATGGTTTGACATATACTCATAAGAGCAAATTTAGAACAAGAATAAGCAGCTAAATTTCCTTTAGATCTTTTACCACTCATTGAGACTATTGAAATAATCCTTCCATTTTTTGATGAAGAAAGATATTCCCAACATAATCTTGTTAGATCCCACACCGCTAAAAAGTTAATTTTCATTGTTTTATCTATTTCATCCAAATCATCATCTTTATATAAAAACGGTACTTTAGATAAAATTCCTGCACAATTAATTAAAGTATCAAAACTTCCAAATGACTTTACGGTATTTGATATCCAATTTTTAGAAGAATTTTTATCTAAGGCATCATATTTATTTAAAATTAATTGCTCATTCGGCCAATCACGAGGATCAATAATACTACCTTTTAAAGATTCAAAATCTCTAATGCCAGCACTAACTCTATTTCCCTCTTTAAGCTGCTTATGAGCAATTTTTAAACCTATTCCACTACTTGCACCGCTTATTAATATTGTCCTCATTAAATCTATATATTTGGAAAAATAATTTTAAACAACATTTTTAATTCTCTACCCCTCATAATCATCAATCCTTTTTTCACACTCCAAGGAGCCTTAAGAAACATTATCCACATTGCATTTACAATTTCTTTCAAGGATAAAGTATCAGTAAGAAATCCATACCATTGATTCTTAGGTAATTGAAAAAAACTTTCGAAAAATTCTCTTAGTAGTTTCTCATCAAATCTCATCAATTTTTCTAAACCGAATTGATATAACGATTTTTTCCTTATTAATTCAGTAGGCCACAAACTTTCCCATCCTCTTTTTGCAATCAACATAGTGGGAAGATTTTTATCTTGCATCGCATCAGATATCGCTTTAGCAACTAAAGGTGCTCGTCTTAAAACATTTCCAATTAAATATCCAGAGGCAGGATGAACCATTGAAGCAGCACCTCCATAACCAAGAATAGGTTGTTTAAAATCAGGTATTGGCATATTCATAGGCAAAAATAATCCTAATTCCTCGTGCTGTTTGCTTGTTATTTCAATATCTCTATGTGCAAGTCTTTTTTCTAAACGACCTTTTAAATCATCCATCGTTAATGGATTAACAAGACCAAGCTGTGTTTCTTCAAGAAAATATTTCCCGTCTCCCATATCCATAGCATATAAAAAAGTAGGTGGTTCTTTTTTCTGTGTCTCACTTAAGTGATCACTTCTATAGTCCATCAAGACAAATTGATCTTTTTCGAGTGGAGGTTTACTAAAATTTCCTACTACCCCATAACAAGTTTGAACTGCTAGAGGTTCATTTGATTTTAATTTCAAAAAGATTGGATCATATCCTGTCGCATCTATAACGAGTCTTGCAGAATAAACTTTCCCATCTTCAGTTGTAACTGTACTTTTATGTTGCTCAAAATTAATTTTATTTGCAAAACCTTGATGCCAATTTATTAATGAATTATTGCATTCATTTAACCAATAGGAATGAAGTTTCTTTTTATCAAATAATCCATAGTCTAATAAATGTTGTGTTGGCTTGTTTTCAAAATCATGTTCCTTTAATGATCCATTCCCAAAAAAACTTACTGTATTTTTCCACCTATGTTCTAGTAAATTTTCTAAACCTAGTTGATCTACCTCGTTTCCCCAAATCCCATATGTATTTGGCCAAGGTTCATCTGGGCCATTAGGAGAAAGCACATCTACTTTTAAACTCTCTTTCCCTAAAGCTGATGCAATTGCCATACCTGCAGGTCCCGCTCCTAGAACAAGTACATCTGGCAACTCTTTGGTAGTCATTTATTTAAACTTTAGAGTGATGGGTTTTAAATAAAAAGATTACTTTGAAAATAGGTTTATAAACTTTTTATTTAAAGAAGAAGAAGTTTATACTAATAAAAAAAAATAAATATATGCGCTATGGGAGCTCTGTTTTAACAATAATTTATATGGCTACATTTGAATAAATATTTTTTTATAAACTTAATTTATAAAATCGCTTATTAAACTATTATTTTAATGACTAATAATTCTTCTGTTTTTAATCAATTTGGTAAGACTATTTTTATAACTGGTGCTAATTCAGGTATTGGATTTTATTCAGTAATAAAATTCTTAGAGACTAAAAATTATTTATATGTTCCTATAAGATCAAAGATTAGAAAAGATGAATTCCTAAACAATTTAAAAGATTTTTTTAGTGAAAGTTACCTAAAAAAATATTTAAAAATAATTAATGATATTGAATTGGGAAATCTTGAAAATATTTCTAATTTAGAAAAATACTTTGTAAATGAAGGTATTAAATTTGATATTTTTATATTAAATGCTGGATTGCAATATACTGGTGCTTTATATCCAAAAGTTTCAAAGCAAGGCATTGAATTAACATTTGCAGTAAATCATCTTGCCCATTTTTATATAATAAATCTTTTAAATTCATTAATTCACGACTCATCAGAATCAAGAATTATAATTACTTCTTCAGATGTTCATAATCCAAAAAGTTCTGGAGGTAATATTGGAGAGAAAGCAGGCTTGAATAATTTAAATAATTTCAAACAAGAAATTATGGGCAATTTTAAAAATTTTAATGCAGATAAATCATATAAAAATAGCAAATTATGTAATATTTTATTTGCTAAAGAATTAAGTAATAGATTAAGAAAAAGAAAAAGAAAAATCTCTGTAATTTCATGGGCTCCAGGATTGGTTATCCCTGATAAAGGTCTTGGTTTTTTTCGCTATAGTAGTAAATTTAATAAGTCTGGTTATCTTATATTCTCAACAATCGCTAGTAAATTATTAGGAATTTCAGAAAGTGTCCAAGAGGCAGGAAGTTTACTCTATAAAATTGCAATGGATAAAAATTATAATAATATTGATTACCTACATTTAAGTAATCAGCTTATTTCTTTTAGAAAACATAAATTAAGTATTACTGATGTTAGTAAGGAGGCCTCAGATCCAGAATTAGCAATCAAGCTATGGAGATTTAGCAGCGATTTGTGTAATTCATTTGGAGTTACCCCTATCAATTTGTAAGGTTTGAGTTGGGAAAGCAAACTCAATATTATTTAATTTAAATTCTTCCATAATTTTCAAATTAATATTTTGCTGTGCTTCCATAGCAGCAAAGTAATTATTTGTTGGGATATAGTAAACAAGTTCAAAATTTAAACTGAAATCTCCAAAATCTGTAAAATGGCACCTGTCGAATGTTGCATTATCCGTATCGCTAACAATATTTTTAAGAATCAATGGAATTCTCTTCATGATTTCTGGAGATGTTTCATAAACGACACCTAATTTATGCACTAACCTTCTTTTTCTCATCTGAGCATAATTTGCAATTATTCCATTGGTAAGAGAACTATTACTCATAACAATTATTTCTCCGTTTATACTTCTAATTCTTGATGATCTAACACCTACTCTCTCAACCATTCCTAATACTCCATCAGCTTTAATAAACTCTCCTTTTTGAAAAGGCTTATCTAGAAGAATTGTTATGTATTCAAAAAACTCTTGGACAGGATCTTTTAGGGCTAATCCAGCACCAATTCCACCAGCACTTAGTAATGCCCATATTGCCGTCATTTGTACACCTATATTTTGTAAATAAAATATTGAGCCAATTGTCCATGTAAATGCTTTCGTTAAAGGTGTTAAAGAAGATATCATTGAACTTAATGAATCATCATTTATTTTACTGGTCGCTTCAGAAAGTAATCTTATTAATATTTTATTTAAAGCTTTTATTATAATAATCAGGATCAATAATTTCTTGATATTAAGTAAGACTGATACAAAAGTGATATCGCTTACTGAAAAATAATCAATTGTAAAATAAGTTGATAAAAGAATTCCAATAGGTTTTATTGTGCTATTTACAGACTCAAAAATAAAATCATCAAAATCAGTTTTTGTTCTATTTGCGATTCTTTTAAAAAAAATTTTCGAGATTTTTGATATTAATATTGTTGAAACTATTCCTGTGAAGAATATTAATAAGGCGTAAAAGATTTTCTCACTGAATATTTGCATTTAAATAAGTCATAAGTATATATTTAGATTCTAAAATATATAAAAAAACATACCAGTTATAAATTTAATTGTTTTTAATAATATTACTTATCTCTTTAAATTCAATTCTTGATGAAGTCTCACATAATTCAAAAATAATTGCTTCTGAGGTTGATACAATAGCTCCCTCTGATTGCATCCTCTTAACAGCAATATCATGATCTATTGTTTTCCTACTACTCATTGAATCTACCGCAATATAAACTTTAAAATTGTTTTTTAAAAAATCTAATACACTTTGTTGTATGCATATATGTGTTTCAAATCCGCAGATTATTAATTGTTTTATTTTATTTATTGATAAATCATTATTTAATTGTTGATTATTTGCAACGCTAAAATCCATTTTTTCAAATACTTTAAAATCGTTTTTTGGTAAAAGTTTTTCAACTGTTGATCCTAACTTGAGAGGATTTTGTTCGGAAATATAAATATTTTCACCTAAAATTTCATAACATTTTAGTAGCTTATAAATATTTTCTAATATTAAATCTTTATTTTTAATTGGATTAATTATTTTAGCTTGTGCGTCCATTATTAATAGTGCTGTTTGTCTTTTTGAGATTTGTTTAATAAAATTATTCATATAAAAAATTTATTATTTTATATAAAATATACTGTTAAATACTTCAAATTAAAATTTAATTTTTCTTGTGAAAATATTATTAAAGGTTAATATTAAAAAAACTCAATCATAAATTGCAAGTCGTTTCAAAATATTTAGTTATAAGAAATCCTCTTGGATCTGGCTTACATCAAGAAGGAAAAAGGTTAACTAAGCAAAGATTAAAAGTTCTAAATTTATTTGAAAATATTGGACCAGGTAATCACTTAAGTGCTGAAGAAGTGCATTCAGAATTAAAAGACTTAAATTCAAAAGTTTCGCTTGCAACTATTTATAGAACATTAAGGCTTCTAGTCCAGATGGGATATCTTCATGAAAGAGAATTAAGTGAAGGGGGCCATAGATACGAATTATTAAGTAATGATTTTCCCGATCATCATCATTTAATATGTATTAAATGCGGAAGAACTGAAGAGTTTGAAAGTGATCAAGTTTTGGAGGCGGGTAGAAGAGCTGCAAGTATTAAAGGTTTTAAATTAATAGAGTCATCATTTAAAGTTAAAGCCATTTGTCCAAATTGTTTATAGATTTGATTTCAACTTAAGCTTCCACCGCAGCTAGAACCAGCGCCTGCGGTACATGCAAAACAATGATTTTTTGCTGCAATTGGATAATTAAATGAAGATGAGTAATTTAAAAGTTCATAAAGATTCTTTGGTCCACTTTCACTTTTTAGTTTTAGTTGTTGATTAAAATCGCAATCATAAATCTGACCTTCCCAATCAATACTTAAAGTTTTTTTGCACATTAAATTTTTTAAATTTTGTTGATTAAAATTTCTTGCAAGTAATTCAAAATATTTTTCAAGCTCCCCAGTCATTTTTAAAAAGTCCGCGTACCTATTAATAGGCATATTTGTTATTGTATAGAGTTTATTAAAAGTAATTTTATATTTCTCAAATAAAACCTTTTTATAGTCTTTTTCTAATTTGTCTTGAGCAGGGGGTAATGTAGGATTTATAGGATTGTATACTAGATTTAATTCAAGTTCTGTATGAGTTTTTCCATATCCTAAGTTATTTAAGATTTTGATCGCATTAATACTTTTATCAAAAACACCTGTACCTCTTTGTCTCTCAACATTTTCTTTCTCATAGCATGGTAATGAAGCTGTTATGGTGACTTTATTTTCAGCTAGAAAATTAGGTAAGTCTTCATAACCTTTTTCAAAGAAAATTGTTAAATTGCACCTATCAATAATATTTATATCTTGATTCTTGAGACTTAATACAAGTTTCTTAAAATTAGGGTTCATTTCTGGTGCTCCACCAGTTATGTCTAATGTTTTTATGTTGAATTTTTTTATTATCTTTGGAATTAAATCTAAAACTTCTTCTGACATCATCTCGGTTCTACTTGGACTAGAGTTCACATGACAATGCTTGCAAGCTTGATTACATTTATATCCAATATTAATTTGTAAAGTATCTATAGATTCCTTTTTTATATTCGGGAATGAAGTTTTCATGAAATATCTATTTTCTTTTAAAGTGTCAATAAAAAGTAAATTCGTCAATAAATATAAATATATTAATTTTTTATTAGATATCTTTTATGGGCTATTTTTGTAAACCAATTTATATATTCTTCTGGCCCATCCTGGAAAATAATGTCAAATTTCAGACTATCATATTTATCTGTAATTCCCTTAAGACCAGTTTCTTTTGTTGATGGTCTGAATACTTCTCCATAGCTGCTATCAACAAAAATTATATTATTTCTAATTCCAAATTCATAACCTAATAATTGAATAAATTCTAAAAAAGATCTGTCACTTCCACCTCTTGAAAAAGATTTACTATTCCTAACTTGATTAGAAGTAACAGTATCTCCTACTCCAATTATTAATGGCATATCCTTAGGTTGAATATATTTTTTGCAGAAAGCTATTTTCTCATTTTTCTCAATTGGTGCATCTCTAAAATTAAAATTTTCTCCAAATGGTTTTTTACCTTTTCTATCTCCAATGAATTTATTTAATAAAAACAATACACCTGCATCTTTTTCTGCACCTTTTAAAAGTAATTGAATATCAGTTGAACCAATATCATCGTTCTTTGATTCTTTTAATATTTCAACACCATTTTTTGATCCTAGATTTGGTGATATGTGGAGAAAAAATGAATTTCTTAATCCCATAGATTCTCCTATAGAGATTATTTCATTCATCATTTTTTGAAAATAACTTTGTATTCTTATTTTTTTAATATTATTTTCTGATATTTCAAAAAGGCTATTGAAGTTTATTGTTGGAGAAAATCTTGTATCACAAATTGACTTTTTCATATGGAAATTAATTAAATTATCATCCATTTTGGGAAATAATTTTTTAACAATTAATCTAAATTTTGGACGCATTATTTGAGGTACATTAGCTAAAAAATCTAATTCTTCTTTTGAAATGCCTTCAGAATTTATCTCACCTTTATTATCTTGATATTCAACGCCGCATGCTCCTAAACCTCTTAAATAAAGTCCATCTTGTTTAGGTTTAAGCTTACTTCCTAAAGATCTTTCAATTATTCTATTAACTCCCCTTTTACCCTCATGTTCTCCACATGTAAGTACGAAGAATTCTTTATCTAACTTTTTCGCAGCAAATATATATTCTTTATTTAATTTTCTAGTCATTGGATCCTTTACGAGAGGAATACATACGCCATCAATGTCTTGTATAAATAGAATATTTTGTGAAGATAATATTATTTTCTCTAAACTGATAGTGTTGCTTTTAATTTTCATCTAAAAATATTTTTATCTTTTTGAAGATTGCATTAATCTAAAATAAATTTCATTAATTTTATTGATTATAACAATTTACTATGAAAATTTATTTAATATATTGATTTTTGTACGATAATTAAAAGAGAAGTATTTTATGTATATTTCCGAGACTTTACTATGGAAAATAAATTTTTTTATGGAACAATTGATAAATTTTCTTTTGATTCATTTTTACAAAATACAAATAAAAGTAAAGTAGGTTTTTATAGCGTTGGCTTATATCCAGCTTCTTTAGCTTATAACTGCGCTATGCATTCTAAAGAACTGAACATTTTATTAGCACCTCGTCCAGGCAGAGAATTGTTTGGTGCTTTCTCCGAAGATGTATTATCAAATATGGAGCCAAAAATTATTGAGAAAATTGTAAAAATGGCTTCTCCTGTAGATCAAGGAAGCCAAGATAAATATAATACTCTTGAGAGTCTTATCTTAAATTGTGATATTGTTATTCTTGCTTCAAATAGCAACCATATTCAAGATGATATTGAATTAGCAATTAAATTAAAAGAGGATTTAGGTAGGGAGAATATAGTTCTTACCTGCCTAGTTGGTTCATTTTGTATAGATAAAAGTAATGCTAAGCCTTTTATATTATGTGAAAAATATCCTGATTTAGCTTTTTTTACAGGCTTTCATCGGCATGGTGCTCTTAGGAATAGGAAGGATTCATTTAGTGCTAATTTTTGTCATCCAGATTCTTTAACATCATTTTTAGGAACTCAAATATTAAATAATTTATCGCCTAAAATTAGAGTTTCAGCCGGTGTTCATAATATTGAATGTCAATATATAAAAGCAATTAAAAATATATCATCAATTTTTGCAGGATTTGTAAATAAATATCATTCAGATAAGCCAGGAATGTTGCCTACAATAAATACTGTTTTATTAAGTCAATGTTTTGACCAGGCTGCAAGTATTTCAACTTTTATAAGATCTAAAATTAATTTATCAGATCAATTTATATCACTTAAAGAGTTAGGTTATGGAGTAGATAGCATAAAAGCACTTACGATTAATAAAGATAAAAGTCAAGAAAAAGGAGACTTTACTTTTTCCCAACTAAATGCTGTTACCGCTGATGTACTTGGTAGTATGTCCTTACCAGTTGAAGGTAAGCCAACAAGAAATTTTCAGGCAGGTCAAGTTTTATCTGAAATGATTTTAAAGCTTAAAAGATGTCCAAATGACATAGATGAGTTTATCAATTGGTGCGAAAGATCTTATCTAAGTAAAGGTGATCTTGAGGGTTTAAAGTCTCTAAAATTTTGGCCTTATATTTATGATAAATATTTTCTTGTCAATCATAATTGTTCTATGATTAATCTTATTTATATATGCTTTTATGCCAATCATGAGGAGAAAAAATATATTTATGAAGTGCTTATTGATGAAGAAGAAATTATAAATTATTGTCAGGAATCAGTTAAGCCATACATTAATAATGAAATTTGTAAAAACAGTTTTGAGGATTTTAAAAATAATGATGTAAATATATTGACTAAAAATGATATAAAGATTTCTTTAAAGAATAAAAGTAACGAAGAAAAATATTTCAAAGTAATGAAGATAGTAGATAAATATTTTAAGAACTAATTCTTTTCTAATTTATCCTATAAGTTAAATTTATTTACTTCTAACCATTGAAGGGGTAAAATTCTATTAAATTTGGGAAATTTTTTGAACAAAGAATCATCACATCGATCTCATGAACTAAAGGCAATTGGTTGGAATATAGAAGACGTTTCTAGATATGAGGAATTATGGGAGTATAGCCAGAGATGGGGATTAATAAATTTGGAAAGAGAGGATAGACAGTTTCTTAAGAAAGCTGAAAAGCTAATCCCTAAACTTCAACCAAAGAAAACATCAAATAAAAAGTCTATTGAAGAAAAATCATATTATTTATGGTTAAATTTCTATTTAAATAAATTAAAGATATTTAGTAATTTACATGTACCAAAACATATGATTAGTGTTTGGGAGATAATTATTGAGGAAGAATTAAATTTATTAAAAAAATATAATCCAGTTATGGGATTGCCAGATTCAATTAAAGCTAAAGAACTTTATAAAATTAGGGCGATTCTCATACAAAATTCATTTAATAATTATGAAGCCCAAAATTGTGAAGTTTTATTTGATTTTGATATAGAAAAAATCTCTTCAAAAGAAGAAGTGATTGGAAGGAGTTGGAAATCTTTGATTGAAAGTGATTCCTCCCAAAAAGATAAATTTCCTTTATTAAAACAAAAAAATACTGAAGAATTTAAAATTGAAACTTTGAAAAATTTAGAGGAATTTATGATTAGTAATTATCCTTCTTTAAAAGATAATTTATAAAGATTTAGCCATATTAGATTTTTATTTATTCAATACTTAGCTAAATATAAGATAGAAAGATTTTATTATTTTGAGCAATCAAAAATTTGAGACACTTCAGCTACATGCTGGACAAGAACCTGACCCAACTACTAATTCAAGAGCCGTTCCAATTTATCAAACAAGTTCTTATGTTTTTAATAATGCTGAACACGGAGCAAACCTATTTGGGTTAAAAGAATTTGGGAATATATATACAAGATTAATGAATCCAACCACGGATGTTTTTGAGAAGAGAATGGCAGCTTTAGAGGGAGGCATTGCTGCACTAGCAACATCATCAGGTCAGGCTGCTCAATTTGTTTCTATTGCAAATTGCATGACAGCTGGTGATAACTTTATCTCTACTTCTTTTTTGTATGGTGGAACATATAATCAATTTAAAGTTCAATTTCCTAGATTGGGAATTGAGGTTAAATTCGCAGATGGTGATAATTTAGAGAGTTTTAAATCTCAAATTAATGAGAAGACCAAAGCAATATATGTTGAATCAATGGGCAATCCAAGATTTAATATCCCTGATTTTGATGGGCTTACTAAGTTGGCTCGCGACAACGGTATTCCTCTGATAGTGGATAATACTTTAGGAGCTGGTGGTGCCTTAATTAAACCGATAGAACATGGAGCTGATATAGTCGTTGAAAGTGCAACTAAATGGATTGGTGGTCATGGCACTAGTATTGGGGGAGTAATAGTAGATGCGGGTACTTTTGATTGGGGTAATGGTAAGTTTCCATTAATGAGTGAACCAAGCGATGCATATCATGGGCTTATCCATTGGGAGGCTTTTGGTTTTGGTAGTGATATTTGTAAATCATTGGGTGTCCCTGACAATAGAAATATTGCATTTGCACTGCGAGCTAGACTTGAATGTCTAAGAGATTGGGGTCCTGCTCAAAGTCCATTCAATTCGTTTTTATTAATTCAAGGCCTAGAAACTTTAAGTTTGAGAATTGAAAGACAGGCTTCAAATGCGATGGAATTAGCGAAATGGCTCGATGCTCATAGTTTGGTCTCAAATGTTAATTATCCGGGATTAGAAAATGATCCTTATCATGAAAGAGCAAAGAAATATACTACCGGAAGGGGGCTAGGATGTATGCTTATGTTCTCTCTTAATGGTGGTTATGAGGATGCTGTTAAATTTATAGATTCTCTTAAATTAGCTAGTCATCTAGCAAATGTAGGAGATTCTAAAACTTTAGTTATTCATCCTGCTTCAACTACTCATCAGCAATTATCTGAAGAGGAACAAATTTCAGCTGGAGTAACACCAACTATGGTTAGAGTTTCAGTGGGTATTGAGCATATTGATGATATAAAGGAAGATTTTGAACAAGCAATGAAAAATATTGGTTAATTAAAAATAATTTAGTGGCATTAATAATACCAAGTAATTATCACAAGATTCGTGACGTTGAAAAAAATCACATTTCTTGGATTGAACCTGAATTAGCCGAGAGACAAGATATTCGGCCTTTGAGAATTGGCATTTTGAATATAATGCCACTTGGTAAACAGTATGAATTTAATCTCTTACATCCTTTAGGATTATCCCCCTTGCAGATTGAACCTATTTGGATAAGGTTAAAAACTCATTCATATAAAACATGGGATATTGATCATTTGAATAACCATTATTTGAGCTGGGAAGATGCAAATGAGAAGCAGTTTTTAGATGGACTTATCATTACTGGTGCACCTGTTGAACATCTTGATTTTGAAGAAGTAAATTATTGGAAAGAATTAGTAATCATCATAAATCAGGCTAGAAAAATATGTGCTAATACTCTCGGTCTCTGTTGGGCTGGTTTTGCATTGGCCTATTTAGAAGGTGTTAATAAGAAGGTTTTTGATAAAAAACTATTTGGAGTCTACTCTTTAAAAAGTTTAGTTCCAGGACATCCTCTAATGGGGACACAAGATGATGAATTTATTTGTCCTCAAAGTAGGTTCGCTGGCTTACCTGATTACGAAATGGAAAAAGCACAAAAGGAAGGGAAATTAAATTTGTTGGCTCATGGAGATAAGGTTGGATATACTATCTTTGAAACTACTGATCAAAAACAGCTTATTCATCTTGGACATCCCGAATATACAGTTCATAGAATCCTTAGTGAAATTAATAGAGATAGAGAAAAAGGTGACGTTCCTCCCCCAGAAAACTTCGATGTAAATTTATCAAAAACTTCTTGGAGATCCCATAGGAATTTGTTATTTCAGCAATGGCTTTGGTTCTGTTATCAAAAGGTAAGTCTAAAAGGTAAAAAAACTAATGATTAGTTTCTATACCTCCTAGTCTTTCAAATAAATTTAAGCTTTCTTTATTTAATCCTATTATCTCAACTTTTGATCCACCATTTTTAAATTTTCTTATGATTTGATCGAGGGCAACTACACCACTTTGATCCCAAATGTGCGCAGATGCCATATCAATAATAATTTCTTCTGGATGTTCATAAACATCAAAACCCTGCAGGAAGTACATTTTACTAACAAAAAATAGTTGACCTTTAATCTTGTATATAACTTTATTTTCCTCATTTCTAATTCTTTTAACGGATATAACTTTTGCTACTTTTCTGCTGAAAAGAATAGCCGCCAAAGCAACACCTGCAATTACTCCTAATGCTAAATTATGAGGCTTAGTAAGCATAGTAACTGAAAATGTTGTGAACATAACAGCAATATCACTTTTTGGTATTTTTTGGATATTTTTTAAACCATTTATATCTGCAGTGCTAATTGATATAGTTATCATTACAGCTACCAGTGCCGCCATTGGGATTGATCCTATCCATGACTTGAATATTAAGATCATTAATAATAAAGATAAACCGGAAGAAAGTGTAGATAATCTTGTTTTTCCTCCATTTTCAGAATTCATAACAGATTGGCCAACAAGTGCGCATCCTGCCATTCCTCCAAACATAGAAGCTACGATGTTCGCGATTCCTTGTCCTCTCGCTTCTTTATTTTTGTTAGAGCTACTATCATTAGCATCATCTAAAATATCTTGTGTTAAAAAAGTTTCCATTAATCCTACCAATGAAATAGCAAGAGAAGTTGGAAGAATAATACCCAAAGTGGTCATGTTAAATGGGACTTTACCATTCTCTAATGAACCAAAAGGTAAGGAAATGGTGGGGAAGCCATTTGGTAATGTACCTAAGTCGCTAACTTTTGGGATATCAAGTTTTAGAAGCAAACTTATAGCTGTAATTACAATAATAGCAATTAATTGAGAGGGTATAACTTTAGTTATCTTTGGAACTCCATAAATAATTATTAAGCCTAAAGTTACAAGTATCCAAACTATTGGGATCTGATCAGCGACTGGATATCTTGAAATATTCTCAATTCCTAAATCACTTGTTTCTTTAACACCTATACCGAGTTGAGGCAATTGAGCTTGAAAAATAAGTAATGCTAGAGCATTTACAAAACCACTTAATACTCCAGATGGCACAAATCTCATTTGATATGCCAATCTTAAATATCCCCAAGTGATTTGCAATATACCGGTTAATAATCCAGCTGCAATTAAGTAGGATAAGCCTATTCCAGGACCTTGAGATTCTCCATAAGCTACAAGCCCTGTCATTAACAAAGCTGTTGATCCTGTTACAGAGGTTATCATTCCTCTCCTTCCACCGAATAAAGCAATTGTTATTGATAAGCAAAATGCTCCATATAAACCAACTTTCGGATCAACACCTGCAATTCCAGAAAAAGCAATAGCTTCAGGAATCATTGCAAAAGCAACAACTATACCTGAGAGAATATTTGATTTTGGATCACCGAACCAATTTCTTGATAAATAATTCTTTAAATTTGCCATATTGAATTTATCTATTAGAAAAATTTACTCTATAAAGGTGGCAAAATGTTTGTAGGATCATAAAACTTCTTTAAAAGTTTTAAATCTTTTAATTTATTACCAAAAGCAAGATTCATTTCTTCTTTATGAGAATCAAGATGATTATGTAGTTGCGCCATATGTATATATGGGAAGAATCTTTTTAATTTAACCCAAGATTGATTCATCCAAGTTAGTGCTATATTCTTATCTTCGAAATTATCCTTTTCCCATGAGGCATATATCCATGGTTTCCATGAACATTCTCTATGTATAAAAAGGCTAGAAGACTTATTTTTTTTATTTGAATCACAACCTAATTGTTGTGATGCGACATAACATGATTTATTTGGTTTTAAGAAATTAATTTCTGAAAGTGTTGCTATAAAATCTTTTACATTATTTTTTAAATCATAACCCAATAAACTTATTACTTCAGAATGGTTTTTTGAATTTAATTCAAAAAGATTTAATTCTTTCGGAAAAAATCTAACATCATTAAAACTTTTGTAGTTTCTTATTTTTAAAGATGAGTATTTATTAAAATCGACTGCATATTTTTCAGCTAATATTTTATCTTTTTCTGTTTTTATTTCTGCAACAATATAAATATATATCTGATCGGAGAAAATCCATTGAATACTCATGTTATTGGGAAATTCTTCTGACTTTTTTGTTAATTCTTCTAATTCATTTTTATCAATAAAACCCTCAAAAATTTTTATGGGGTAGGATTTAAAAGTCTTAAGACCAATATCAGTTATTATTGTAAAAAATGGAGCAGCTCCCTTTATGCCCTCCATAATTTTAAGTTCTTTTTCTTCAATTATTTTTTCTTCATTTAGTGAGAAGTATTCACCATTACCAAAAAATCCTTTTACTGAAATAACACTATCAATTGCTAAACCATATCGTCTGCTTAAGGGACTTATTCCTCCTGTAAGAATATATCCTATCCCTGGAAGAGTTGATAAACCAATTGGAAAAGTTCTATTAAATCCGTCTAACTTTTTTAATAAATTATCCATCAAAATACCTCCCCCAATATTAACAATGCCCGTTTTTTTATCGAACTTAATTTGGTTATAGTTTTTTCTGAGATCAACAGTAATATAATTATCTTTTGCACAACCAGAAGTAGTTCCACCACTACAAATACATAAATATTCTTTATTAAAGGAATCTTTCTTAAATTTTTCAAAAAAACTTTTGTCTATTTCGTAAACTACTTTTTTAATTTTTGCATCATTAGAATTTGGGTTTGGTACTTTAAATAAATTTGATTTATCTATCATTATTTAACGTGATTATTTATATAATAATATTAATGATACTAATAATTTGAATACTCTAAATTCAAAATTAAATAATGATATAGGCATTTTAATTTGTGGTCATGGTAGTAGGAATAAACTTGCACTAGAAGAATTTAAATATTTGACAAAATGTATTCAAAAAAGATTTCCTTTATTCAATGTTGAATATGGGTTTTTAGAATTTGCAAAACCCTCACTAATTGATGGTTTAGAAAAATTAAAAATAAAATCTGTAAAAAGAATTATTGCAATTCCTGCAATGTTATTTGCAGCTGGACATGTTAAAAATGATATTCCAAGTGTTTTAATGTCTTACGCTAACAAAAATGATATTGAAATTAATTATGGGAGAGAACTAGGAATTAACAATTTAATGATTAGTGCAGCCTGTGAAAGAGTTAAAGAAGTATTCAAAGAAAATACAAATATTTTGCCTTCTGATTCTGTTTTAGTTGTAGTTGGTAGAGGATCTTCTGATCCAGATGCAAATTCAAACGTAGCAAAAATAACAAGAATGATTGTAGAGGGAGTAGGACTTGGATGGGGTGAAACAGTCTTTTCAGGAGTTACTTTTCCCTTGGTAGAACCAGGCTTGAATCACGTTGTCAAACTCGGATATAAAAATATAATTTTGTTTCCATATTTCCTTTTTACAGGAGTTTTAGTAAGTAGGATAAAAAGGCAAAAAGATGCAGTTGCAGGGCTAAATCCAAATGTTTCCTTCTTTAATGCGAAATATCTGTCTTCCCATCCTCGCGTAATTGATACTTTTGTTGAGAGAATTGATGAAATATTAAAAAATGAAGATAATTCTTCTCCAAACTGCTCTTTATGTAAATATAGGTCTAATCTTTTTGGGTTTGAAAAAGAAGTTGGCCTCATACAAGAGAGTCATCATGATCATGTTGAGGGATTAGGAATTAGTTGTGAACTTTGTGAGGCAGAGTGTAGTGGAGCTTGTGAAATTGATATAATATCCTCTTATTCAACTAAAAAAAATCTATCGAACCATCATAATTCTGAAGAAAGTGATACTCATCATCATCATGAAGTCTATCCAAATGCTCATCACCCTTTAGGACCTAAAACACTTCAATCGGCAAATAAAGTTAAACATTAAGAAATTCAGTTGAATATTGCTGAATCACCTGTCTCTTTCTTACTCGTGTCTTAATAGACTTATGGATTATAAGTATTACTTATCAGTGTAAATAAATTGTTTTTTCATTATTTTTCCACAAAATAGATTTATTTTTCCACGTCCATATCCACAGCGATCTTGTAAGGGATTGATTTTTATAAAGATAACTTCACTTCCTAATTATTGTTGACAATTTAAAATTTTTCTATCTAAAAATATAAATTTAATGAATAAAATTTAAAATCTCCTAGATGACATGAGTCTCATTTAATAATTAATCAATGTTGTGTTTTGACAGTATTTAAAAAATATAAGATTATGATTTTTGAAGTTCGGAATTTATTTAAATGGATCTAAATACTTTTGATAAGAATGTAGAAAATACTTATTCATGCAATCCTCAATTATCTGTCTCTTTAGAAACAGAATTATCTGAAAGTCTTTATAGAAATATGAAGGATTTTGTTATCAAAAATCCTAAATGGGATCAATATCAACTTATTAATTCAGCAATAGCAACTTTTCTAGTTCAAAATGGATGTGGTGATAGTCAAGTAACAGAAATGTATTTAAATCAGCTTTTTAATCCCTAAGCAAGCTCTTCTACTTAATGCCATCATTGTTAGAGTAGGACTTTGCCAAGAAGAAGTTGGCCAGCAAGCACCATCTAAAACGAAAACATTCTTACATCTCCAAAGTCTATTCCATTTATCTAAGACACTCTCATCTTCCTTTAATCCCATAGGTGCTCCTCCAACTTCATGTATATAGTACCCAGGAGGAGGTATCTTCCCTGAAAGAGCAATAGAATTATTTTCAAGTAATTGTAGAAGTGGAATATTTAACATAGTTTTTAAATCCTTAACTTTACCTCCTGAATAATTAATTGCTTTCAACATGGTATTGGACATATGTTGAATCATTTTGTGCTCATTATCACTCCATTCAAATTCAATATTAGGGATGGGAATATCCCATTCATCTGTTTGATTAGAAAGCTTAACCCTGTTCTCTTTACGAGGTAATACTTCGCCATGAGATATAAGAAAGCCAATAGATTCATTCCTTTCTTTCTTTAAAAAAGCAGGGATGCCTAACCGATCAATAGCACCCCAAATCCCATAGCCCCTGAAGAAGTCTATATCGTCTGGTAATTGTGTTCCAAATGGGATGAAAAAGCTACCTGCTCCTGAAAGAGGTGCTTGAATAAATGATTTATTTGGAAAATTACCTGAACGAGGAATAGCAAAAAATTTACTTATGGAGACATGATCCATAATATATCTGCCAAGTTTTCCTGAGGTATCAATAAATCCAGAATCACACGATTCTTTTTCTGAATTTAAAAGAATTCGAAGAGTTGAAATTGTAGATGCGCATAATAAGATTAATTCGCAATTTAAATCCTTTTTAAGTCCATTATTGGTATTAATTATTCTAATTGAGGTAGCCATTTCAGTTTCTTTATTTGTTTGAAACGACTCCACAAGATGATTAGGAAGTATTTGTACGTTGCCTGTTTTAAGAGCTCTTTTAAGTGAACTTCCTATGCTTGAAGATTTTGGCCAGTCTTTCTCTTTAATAGAAGCATTTTTATCAAATCCTCTCGACTGCACAAAGGGATAGTTTAATTTTGATTTAATTTTTTCACCAAAAATCAGCTCACTTTCGGTTAGAGGTACTTCGCCAATGTAATGCCCATTAGGAATTTGTTCTAAATTATCTTTTTTGCCAAATATTTGGGACGATTTCTCTACATAGTCGTAATGAGGAGATAATTCATCATATGAGATTGGCCAGTTTGCTCCAAACCCATCTTTATCAGCTGGTTTAAAATCGCTTGGAGAAAATCTTAGTGTAATTCCGCCCCAAGTAAGAGATCTCCCACCAACTTGTTTTCCTTGTGTCCAGAGAAAAGGTTTATCTTTTGGATAGGTATAGGGATATTTTTTTTCATTGCCATATAGGTCTGGATTATTTTTCCAAAAACCTGGATGTTGAATTTGATTTATATGTTTTTTTGATAGGAACCCACAAGCTCTTTTAAAAGTGTCAAGTGGCTCATTGGAGTAAGCTTCTTCTCTTTTTAAAAATGGTCCAGCCTCTATCATTAAAACTTTTATTCCTTGTTCGGCTAATGTAAGAGCAGCCATCCCTCCAGTAGCACCTGTTCCAACAATTATTGCATCGTATGGATTTAAATCCAAAATTTGGCTGATATTCTTTTATTGATACAATATAGCACTACTTAATATCCAAACTTCAAGAATTGTTCAATAGAAGTTAGAATTGTTTTATTACTTTTTAAGATTAAAATGAGATTCTTCGTTCTCTTATATTTAACCTTAAGTCTATTATTCCCAAGAGCCTCATTCGCTGCATTAGATTACGGAAAACAATCGCTATTAGGCGTAGACTTTTCTGGATCTGATTTGCAAGGAGCTACTTTTTATTTAACTGATTTGCAAGATGCGAATCTTTCAGACTGTAATTTGGAGGGAGCTAGTTTATATGGAGCTAAACTAAAAAATACAGATTTAAGTAATTCAAATTTGAGAGAAGTTACCTTAGACTCGGCAAATCTTGAAGGAACAGACTTAACTAACACAAATTTAGAAGACTCTTTTGCTTTCAGTACTCAGTTTCAAGATGTCAAAATATATGGAGCAGATTTTACAAATGTATATCTTACAAAAGATGTCCTAAGAGAATTTTGCGAAAAAGCAGAAGGAATAAATTCTTTTACAAATAGAAAAACAATAGATACTTTAGATTGCGGGTGATATTAATTAACTGCATAAAGTATCTTCTTCTTTATAACTCTCTGTTTATAAAGAGATCTGCCTACAGGCCAACCAAGAATATGCAAA